>CASFJL010000015.1 GCA_949295005.1 uncultured Pseudomonadota bacterium
AGCTTATTTATCATGGATTTTGAAAGCGTAAGGATTGCTGCAAAATTATCTTCGGGACATACCTTGTTACGGCGAATGTGTCCGCATTTTGTGCATTTTTGAGTGAGAATATATTCACCAGTTTTTATTTCAACAGCTATAGGTTCCATTAAACCGCCACAATCGGCTGCTCTATCGCCGGGGTTGATGTCAACGTGTTTGCTCCACAGACAATTGGGGCAGTGGTTTGTATAGCCGTTGCCATGAACTTTTGTACCGCAATGTTCACAAATAAAGTCTTCAATTTGGCGATTAAATCGTTTCATTTTGATGCTCTTTGATAAGAAAATAAACTATATGGTATTATTATCAGTATCTTTTTTAAGAGTAAATATTTTTTTATTTTATAAAAAAAGCTACAATCATAATGATTGCAGCTTTGTGTAAACAAATGTTTATCCTTTTTTCATCATTCCTGTGATGTAGAAAAATTTATCGAGTTTTTCTCGATCCATTCTGAAATGCAGAAAATGTCCCGCATAAATTAGTTGGGTCCGATCTTTTTTATCAAGTTTTGTGAAGAACTCTTCACAGAAAGCAATTAAAAAGTCTTCTACGTAGATATGAAGCTCTTTCATTATTGCTGATCTCTGTTCTTGATCTTGGCATTGAGACGCTTCATTTAGCTTATCAAAGAATGGGTGATCCAATTGAACTTTACACCATTCACAACGCATTTGAAATAATTTTTCGCTGTATTCACCGTTGAAGTAATCATTCAGAAACTCGGCAATTTTAAAAAGCTGCATAGTGCGAAGTTCAATCATATCTTCTGTAGAGATCTCACATTCGTTATCTGCATAGCTAGATAACAGATTTTCTTTTTTTAACTCCATAATAATCGTTATTTTAATTGGTTAATGTGTTTTGATTGTATCAGCAATTTACTCGTTAGTCAAATATTTTTGTCTAATGTGATTGGGCTAGGTTTAAATGTGACTCAACCCATAAAAAAAATCCCTTCATAAAGAAGGGATTTTTTTTATGGCTCCGGCTGCCTGATTCGAACAGGCGACCGATCGGTTAACAGCCGATTGCTCTACCGCTGAGCTAAGCCGGAATAATGCGGTATTGAATGAAATTTGGAGGCCGGTACCGGAATTGAACCGATGTACAAGGATTTGCAGTCCTCTGCATGAGCCACTCTGCCAACCGGCCAACTGATACCTCATCTTGAGTTCCTCATTCACTCAACGAGAACTATATATACAATTTTTTCACCGATAGTCAATAACTTTTTTTAATTTTTTTTGCTTTTTTTGTGATTATTTTTTTATTCCTTTAAAAATCAATCTCTTGGTTTTGCACACCACTTATATTTCTTGCATTTATATCCTCAACCTTTATGATTATTTCAGTTTTATAAGGAGAATCATATGAAAATTGTTATCGCTTCTGATCATGGTGGTTTTGAACTTAAACAAAACCTCATAGATTATTATAAAAAACAAGGTATTAACCTTGAAGATTTAGGTACTCATTCTAGCGAATCTTGCGATTATCCTGATATCGCAAATACTTTAACGGCAGAAATTTTGAGCAAACGTGCTGATTTAGGAATCCTTATTTGCGGAACCGGAATTGGAATCTCCATTGCCGCCAATCGTCATAAGGGAATCCGTGCAGCTCTCTTGTATGATGATTTTACTGCCGAAATGGCGCACAAACATAATAATGCCAATGTTCTTGTTTTTGGCGGTCGTACCATGAAAACTGAAGATGTTATCAGAAGAATCGATATTTTCTTAAATTCTGCATATGAGGGCGGTCGTCACCAGAATCGTCTTGATAAACTTGATGCTTAGGAGGCTCTTATGGATTTTGAAAAAAACTTGTCTTCAGAAGACTCCGAAATTTTTAATGCCATTCAAAATGAACTCAAGCGCCAACAAGAGCAAATTGAGCTGATTGCGTCTGAAAATATTGTTTCTAAAGCTGTTTTGGAAGCTCAAGGTTCCATTCTCACTAATAAATATGCCGAAGGCTATTCTGCCAAACGCTATTACGGTGGTTGCGAGTTTATAGACGTGGTAGAAAATTTAGCGATTGAACGTGCCAAAAAACTTTTCAACGCCCAATTTGTCAATGTGCAACCACATTCGGGTTCACAAGCAAACACAGCCGTTTATGTTGCCTTGCTTCAGCCGAATGATACCATTATGGGAATGTCTTTGGATGCCGGCGGACATTTAACGCATGGCGCTAAGGTTTCTTTTTCCGGCAAATGGCTCAATGCTGTTGCTTATGGCGTGACAAAAGACACCGGCTTGATTGACTATGACCAAGTGGAGCGTTTGGCAATTGAAAATAAACCCAAACTCATTATTGCCGGAGGCTCGGCTTATCCGCGCCAAGTTGATTTTGCTCGTTTTCGTGAAATTTGCAATCGAGTAGGGGCTTATCTTATGGTTGACATGGCTCACTTTGCAGGGCTTGTTGCCGGAGGTGTCCATCCGAATCCTCTAGACTTTGCAGATGTGGTTACGACAACGACACACAAAACACTTCGCGGTCCTCGTGGCGGTATGATTTTAACTAATAATCCTGAAATTGCAAAAAAAATTGATTCGGCTATCTTCCCCGGAACACAAGGCGGCCCCCTTATGCACGTGATTGCGGCAAAAGCGGTTTGCTTTAAAGAAGATTTGACCGATGAATTTAAAACCTATGCGGCGCAAGTTATTAAAAACGCCAAAGCTCTCGGCAAACGCTTGCAAGAACGCGGACTCGATTTGGTATCGGGCGGCACCGATACACACCTGATTTTGGTTGATTTACGTCCGAAAAAACTGACAGGAAAAGTTGTGGCTCAAGCTTTGGAAAGAGCGCATATGACTTGCAACAAAAATGCCATTCCGTTTGATCCGGAAAAACCGACAATCACTTCCGGAATCCGTCTGGGTTCTCCGGCAGCCACAACACGAGGTTTCAAAGAAAAAGAATTTATTCAAGTGGCAGATTGGATTGCTGATGTGATGGATGCTCTTGTTAACGGAACATCTGAAATTGTTATTCCGCAGATAAGAGAAAAAGTAATTGCGCTTTGTAATCAATTTCCAATTTATGAATAATGCAAAAAAACAGCCCTGTGATTTGTTTGCAGGGCTGTTTTTTTTGTGTGTAATTAGAAATGTTTTTGCACTTCTTTTATGCTTGGCGCATTTTTTTCTACTTTTCCGCTTGGGGAATAAGCAGTGATTTTTACATTTTTCCAGTTGATTTCCTTCTCTTCATTATAGATAGAAGTTCCGTCTTTTTTGGCATCAAGAGCAATGTATTTTCCATTTATGATTCTTAGAGCCTCATGTTTTGGGAGAATGAGTTTAGATCCTTCTTTATTTATAATGCCATATTTTTTGTTTTTGAATACGCATAGATTATTAAGAGAATCTATGACAAAACACTCAAAATCACTAACAATGGTGTTGCCGTTTTCCGGTAGATATACAAAGACACGTCCGTCTTTTTGTTTGGACATATAATAATTTTCCGTCACGTTATATTCAAAAGGAGCTTCCGTAGACAGAAGAATTGTATTGCCTTTTGATATCAAATGATATCCGTCTTTGTTTTTGCAAACAAAGTTGTCTCCCATATAAGAGATATTTTGATATTCGTTTGGAATAATGACCTTTTTATCACCTTTCTTCACGCCGATTAGGTTGGGCTGATCTGAAAAATAATAAGTTTGATATTCACTCGTTCCGGAAAGAGGTTCTCTGATTTCTTTTCTTGAATCACAAGAAGAAACAAACACCATCATGAAAAATGCAAAAAATAAAACTAAGTTTTTCATAAAAAAATTTTTTAAAAAATTAAACATAAAAATTTTATCTCGCTTTCTTCATACAATAAAATAAAAAAAAATCAATATTTATTTTAAGTAGTTAAATTTTAATAAATTTGGCTTTATAATATTTGATTATGTATAGAGAGGTTTGAAATGTTGCTTAATTCTAAAAAAATTGCCGAGATTGTTTGCTCTGCATCAAATGTGGTGGATGTGGATATAGACAATATATCTACCGATAGCAGACACGTTAAAACCGGAGATATGTTTATTGCCTTAAAAGGTGAAAAATTTGACGGACACGATTTTGTTAAAGATGTGCTTAATAAAGGTGCGTCTTTGGTGATGGTAGATCACTTGATTAAAGATGTGTCTGCAATGCGCCAGATTGTTGTTTCAGACACATTGGAAGCTTATGCTTTAATCGGGGCTTATGTGCGTTCGCAGTTCAAAGGTACGGTTATTGCTTTGACCGGAAGTGCCGGCAAAACCACCACCAAAGAAGAACTCAAATTTATCTTATCAAAATTTGCACCGGTTTATGCAACAACCGGTAATTATAATAATTTTGTTGGTGTGCCGCGAACACTTTGCAATATGGATTTGAATGCAAAATATGCCATTATTGAAATGGGCATGAGTGCCAAAGGCGAAATTGCCAAAATGGTGGACTGGGTCAAGCCTGATATGGCGATTGTGACTAATGTTTATCCGATGCATATTGAGTTTTTCCCTAACTTTGAAGGCATTGCCGAAGCCAAAGCCGAAATTTTTCAAGGCTTGAAAAAAGGCGGCACGGCATTTATCAATGAAGATACAAATTTTGCCGATATTTTGGAAAAGCGTGCTTTGGAACATGGCGCCAAAGTGGTTGAGTTTGGCAAAGATAATCATCCCGATGTGGCTTTTGAAACAGCTGCCGAAGGTGAGCATTATCTCTACAATGCTTGGTGCGTTTTGAGCGTGGTTAAAGAATTGGGCTTGGATGTTGAAAAAGCCGCAACTTATATCAAAGACTTCGGTGCATTGGAAGGCCGCGGTAAACAATGGAAGCTCAATTTTGCTAAAGGAAGTTATACCCTCATTGACGATAGTTATTCCGGACAGCCTGAGGCGATGAAACTTGCTTTGCAATCTTTGGCCAAGATGAAAACTGAAGGTCGCAAAATTGCCGTTCTCGGAAAAATGGCCGAACTTGGGGATACTTCTAAATCTCAACATATTGAAATCGGTAAGGTTGCGGCGCAATCTCATTTAGATGTGGTCATCGGCGTTTGTCCGGAAATGAAAGATATGCTTGCCGAACTTCCGCCGACGGTTGAACAACATTATTTTGAAAATAAAGACGGTTTGGATGAATTTTTGTTAAATAAGTGCTTGCAAAATAATGATACTGTCCTTATAAAAGGAGCAAGATATTCTTCCGAATTGTATAAAGTTACCGAGGCTCTGATAAAACAGGGTAGGAGTTAAAAGTATGAAATGTCCGTTTTGCGGTTGCGATGATACGCAGGTTAAAGATTCTCGTAATGCTGATGATAATACCGCCATTCGCCGTCGTCGTGAATGTCCGGAATGCGGCTCAAGGTTTACAACCTTTGAACGTATTCAGCTTAGGGAATTGACCGTTGTCAAAAAAAATGGTGAGAAAACACCTTTTGACCGAGATAAACTTGCTCGCTCCATTCAGATTGCAGTTAGAAAACGTCCGGTTACACCTGAACGCGTGGAAAAAATCGTGAACTCTATCCAACGCCGATTGGAAACCTCCGGCGAGGCAGAGATTCCTTCTACCACAATCGGACAATATGTGATGGATGCACTCTCGAATCTCGATCATATTGCTTATATCCGCTTTGCTTCGGTGTATAAAGATTTTCGTGAAGTGAAAGATTTTGAAGATTTTGTTGAAACTATTGATCAGTTTGCCAAGCCCAAACATCAAAATGAAGGAGATGATGAATAATGGCTAAATTTATTTCTGAAAAAATTAAAATGAAATCCGGTGCTCGTTTGGCCGCCGTGCAAGCTACTTATATGATTGAATATGGTCAACTGCCCGTAGATGAAGTGATTAAAGACTTTGTGAACGGCGAAGTCGGTCGCTATGTGATTGAAGATGAAGGCAATGATCGTGAAGAGTTGGTTGAAGTCGGTGCTATGGATACGGCTTATTTTACCGAGTTGACCAAAGGTGTGCACACACACAAAGAAGAAATTGAAAAATCTTTGGCTCATTATCTTAAAGAAGGTTGGTCTTTTGAGCGTTTTGACGGCACGTTGCGTGCTTTGCTCCTTTGCGCTACCTATGAGCTTGCTCACACGCAAGATGTTGATGCCAATGTGCTCATTAAAGAATATGTTGATTTGGCTTATGCATTCTTTACTAAAAATGAACCGAAAATGGTGAATGCTTTGTTGGATCATATTGCCAAAGAAATACGCTAAAAATGCTAAAAATGCAGTAAACGGGAACCTAGAGCAATTTTGCGTCGTCAAGAAAAATTCATGTACCTTTATGTACACTAAAATTTTTCTTGCTCCTGAAATCACTCTATCTTCCGCGTTTCTTGCATTTTTATAAAAGGAGGGAAGCTAGAGCGATGTAAAAGAGTTGCTTTGGTTTGTTGCTAAAAAAATAAAAGGAAAAAAATGGCTGTTTTGAAATTATATGAATATCCGCATCCGATTTTGAAGAAAAAGGCGCAAAAGGTCGAAAAAGTTGATGATGAAATGCGCAAGTTTTTGGATGATATGTTAGAAACCATGTATGCCGATGCCGGTGTGGGTTTGGCGGCACCACAAGTTGGTGTATCTCAGCGCGTGGTCGTGATTGATATTGCTCATGATGATGAAGAACCCAATCCATACTATATGGTCAATCCCGAAATCATTTGGAAATCGGAAGAAAAAGTTTGCGGAGAAGAGGGATGCTTGTCTGTTCCCGACCAACGCGCCGAAGTGGAGCGCTTTGCTGCCGTTAAAGTGAAATATCTGGACTATGACGGCAAAGAGCAAGAACTCTTGGCGGAAGGCTTTTTAGCTATTGCCGTTCAGCATGAGTTGGACCATTTGGATGGGATTCTCTATATTGACAGAATCAGTCGATTGAAACGGCAAATGCTTTTGAAAAAGTTAGAAAAAATGCGTAAAGAAAAGGCTCATCAATAAGATGAGTTTTTTTTGTTTATTTTCCTTTGCCGTTACCTAATTTTTGTTTGATGCTTTGTTGCAGATTTTGCATGCCGACATTGACATATCTTTGTACTCTTTTGATGACGTAATCCGGCAAGATTGGGTGTTTTGTTCCCGCTACATTACTGTATTTTTGATTGTTGTTATAATTAAAGCAATTATATTCTTTGCGGTCTTGATCATAAATAAAGTCAAAAACTTTTTTTCCGGCTTTGGTCACATTTATTCTTAAGCAATTTTCTCTTTTGCCATGCGAAAATTTTTGCATAAACACATTTACTTTTTCTTTATTATCATTCAAGGTTTGAAAAGAAATACCCTTTTTCAGCATTGTATCATAATGATTAACGCGAGATTTGAATGGTTCTTGGTAGCTGCCGTCTTTCAAGCTCTTAATCAAAGTCGGTGTGATACCGAGCTCGGCTAACTTTTTAATGCGGCTTTTTATGACAGCATTGTATGTGCTTATTTGGGTTTTGTTTTCTTCTCTGATATTTGTTAGAATTTTGATAAATTGGGACAAGTCTTTGGTTTCATATTTTCCGGTTTGCGGATTGTATATATCCAGTGTATAAAGTTTTTGTCTGCGTCTTAAATATTCTGCATCTCCGTATTCCATAGAAGCGGTTGATGCATCATAGGCAAAATCTAGTGCCATTGTTGGAATTTGTCCGCTTGGCTGTTTCCAATAGCTAGCGGCATAGCGTTTGTCCCAATTATGAATAGTGCCGTTGACAAGGTAATTGTGGTCGCACAAAACTTGGGCGCGTTTCTCCGGTGAAAGAGATGCTATTTTTTTGACCAGCCAATCACATTTCTTAGGAAAAACATCTAAATTTCCGCCACTTTTGAAATAGTTAGCTATGCCGGTGTAGGTTTCTTGTAGGTGAGCTGCTTTTTCATCATCTTCTTTATATTTGGCAAAATTTTCAGGAGAAAGCTCTACATAATTTGCCTTTGTTTTATCTTTGCTCAAATCTTCTGCAGCAAGAAGGTGTTTGCACTCATGGCATAGTGAATAATATTTTTGTTTTTCATCCAAATAATCATTTTTTTGTGAAATATAAAAAGCGTAGATTATTTGTTCTTTTTCCGGAATACGTTTTAATATTTCTTCAACGGACAAACGTGTTTTATTTTGCGCGATGAAATTTTTGACTTTGTTAATGGCATTTGCCATTTCCGGCGTATAGAAAAAAACTTTGTCATAAACTTCAACGTATTTTTGATTGCTATGAAATGAAGCTCTGGTGGAGCTGATTTTTGTTTTGTTATTAAACTCATCATAACAAACAACGGTTTTTGTTTGTTCATCATATTTCGGAAAATAAAATTCAGGGGTTCTCTTAATACAAAGTTCCATATTTTGAAATTGCGGCGGAAGGTCTGTTGTCTTGATTTCATACTCAGCCATAACCGGTTGTGTTCTGCTTTTTCTTGCCATATCCAGTACTTGTTGCCTAAATGTATTGATGTTTTCTAATTCATTGACGTTAGATATTTTAACAGGTGTTTCTAAGGATAATTCTTTTAGCAATTTTTTGGTTATATCATAATCTGCTTTTCCAAATTGCTTATGAAACTCAAAAGGTTGGGATAATTTTGTGTCAAAATATTGGCTTTGTTTATATTGCTTAACTTCATCATCACTCAAAGTTACATCATCTTTGAATGCTATAAAAAAGCCTGCGTTTGTTTTTAAGACTTTAACCATCTATTTCTCCCTTTTATAGAGACATCATAGCAGATTTTTATGTGAAATAAAAGTCCAAATTCACTTGCTTATTTAGTGAAAATTTCTAGAATGAAGCAAATTGAATTAGGAGATTGAAGATTATGAAAGTTGTTTTTATGGGAACACCGGATTTTTCTGTTCCGGTTTTGGAGAACTTGGTTAAAGAACACGAAGTTGTTTGTGTTTATACACGCGCACCCAAAGAAGCCGGTCGTGGTCAAAAAGAAACCAAAACCCCCGTTCATCTTAAAGCAGAAGAGCTTGGAATTGAAGTGCGTACACCCAAAACTTTGCGCAACGTGGAAGAACAACAAAAGTTTCAAAATCTTCAAGCAGATATTGCAGTTGTGGTTGCATATGGTTTGATTTTGCCTAAAGAAGTGCTTTTAGCTTGCCCTAACGGGTGTTTGAACATTCACGCTTCTTTATTACCGCGTTGGCGCGGTGCTGCTCCCATTCAACGCGCGATTGAAATGGGAGATGAAAAGTCCGGCGTGACGATTATGCAGATGGACGAGGGGCTTGATACCGGTGATATGTTGCTTAAAAAAGAAGTGGAAATCACTGATACGACAACCGGCGGAGAGCTTCACGATGCGCTTTCTCAAATCGGGGCAGATTTGATTATGGAAGCTTTGCGCAACTATTCTTCTCTCAAGCACGAAAAACAAGATGAAAGCCTTACTTGCTATGCCGCTAAGTTGGATAAAGAAGAAACTCACCTTGATTTCTCTCAATCTGCAGAAGTTTTGGAGCGCAAAATCAGAGCGTTTAACCCGTTTCCGTCAACTTATTTTGAATATAAAGGCGAGCGTTTCAAGGTTCATGACGCTGAGGCCCTTATGGCAGATTCCGGCTATGCCGCCGGAACAATTATCCCCAACGACAGCGGCCTTTTGATTGCCTGCGGTGAGGGAATGCTCTTTATCACAAAAATTCAACGTCAGGGAAAGAAAGCCATGCCGATTGAAGAGCTTTTACGAGGCTTCCAATTTACAGCCGATGAAATGGTTGCCTGATTGCAACAATTTGCAAAAATATGTGTGTCGTGAAGTGCAAAAAATCCTTGTCCTTCACGACATTTTTTTTATACTGAATGCATTGTTAAAACTTTTGGAGAATGATTATGGGAAATAAATTGTTTGGAACTGACGGTGTGCGCGGTGTGGCCAATGTTTATCCGATGACGGCAGATTTTGCCATGAAGTTGGCTTTGGCTTGTGCAGAAACCGTATGCAAAAACAAAAAGCGTGTGGCTATCGGTAAAGATACGCGCATTTCCGGAGATATGCTTGAGGCTGCGCTTTCTGCCGGTTTTACGGCCAAAGGAATTGATGTTATTCGCTTGGGTGTTCTCCCGATACCGGCCGTTACCACCGTGACTCCGATGCTTGATGTTGATATGTCAGTGATGATTACGGCTTCTCATAACCCATACAAAGATAATGGCATCAAATTAATTGCTGCCGATGGTGAAAAGTTTGCCGATACGGTTACTGCCGAATTGGAAGCCAAAATTGAGGCAAATAATTTTTCTTATGATGAAGATGCTTTGGGCAAAATTAAAGATGACCACAAAGCAATTGATGAATATGTGAAAATTGCCAAATCTACAATGAAAGCCGGCTCATCTCTCAAAGGTTTGAAAATTGTTTTAGATTGTGCCAATGGTGTTTTTTCTCAGATTATGCCGGAAGTTTATCAAGAGCTTGGTGCTGAAATAATAACTTTAGCTTGCTCTCCTAACGGGTTGAATATTAACAAAGATTGCGGTTCGATGCATCCGCAAAATATGATGGAGAAAGTTAAAGAAGTTAAAGCTGATTTGGGTATTGCCGTTGACGGAGACGGAGACAGAATCATTGTCTGCAACGATAAAGGCGAAAAGGTTGCTTCCGAACAAATTATCGCTTTTCTGGCGCAAAATATGCAACTGAACGGTCGCGCCGTGGTTTCTACCGTGCTCTCCAATACCGGTTTGGAACGCTTTGTTAAAGAAGAGCTCAAACTCCCTTATTATAGCACTCCGGTCGGCGAACGTCACGTTGTTGCCAAGATGAAAGAAATTAACGGTGCCGTCGGTGGTGAAGAGTCCGGTCATGTGGTGGCTTATGATTATTGCAAATCAGGTGATGCTTTGATTGTTTCTTTGCTCATCTGCCAATATCTCTTGAAAGCAAACAAAAAAATGAGCGAAATCTTTCCGATTTTTGATATGGATCCGTTTGAGTTTGTCAGCTTGCGCTTTAACTCTCGTGAACAAGTAAAAGAAGTGGTCAAGTTGCCTGAAATTTTGAATTTGCTTGAAGAACAAAAAAACATCCTCAGTGATGAGGGTAGAGTGGTTATTCACCCCTCCGGAACAGAGCCTCTCGTTCGTGTTTGGGTGAGTGGTAAAAATGCTGAAAAAGTGGAGGCTATTCACACAACTTTGGTTAATGCTTTTACAAAAATGCAATAAATTGTTTTATTTTTTTAGGTTAAACTTTTGTTTACTATATTTTTGTATAGTAAACTTAAGTTTTTCTAAAGGAGGCATTTATGCTTTATAAAAAACAAAATTGGAATTTAGATTGGCAACGTCAACCAGCTTCAAATTATGAGCCTAAAGGTAATATGTTGCTTGTTTCTGCTAACAAAAGTCTTAGTTCATCAAAACCTGTTTCTACAAGATGTGTTTGGCCAACTTCTATTATGGCAAGCGAATCTCGTGTTTTTACCAGAAAATTAACGGTTAGGGTTTCTTAAGTATGATAAAAGGGATTAAAGCTCTTTTTACATCCGGTGCAATCTTTAACCCTTTTGTTTTGTTGGGAATTATTTTTGGTTTTTATGTTGCATTAGCTTCAGACAAGGGTTTTGTTGAACTCTTATTAAAACAACCAAGTTTTTATTGCTTGGTTGTCTTTTTTTCAATTATATTTCATTTTATGCTGAAAAAAGTTTATAAAGAGGGAGGATATGTTCTAGACATTGCAAAAATGGCATGGAACATTATTGTTTCTTGCCTTGTTTTTTTCTTTTCTGCTGCAATGAGCTTTATCTTTGTGCTTATCTTTTTATTCTTTTGATTATACCAACATATCAACCGCATGAGAGCTTGATGCTAAAAGCTGTTCAGAACACTCTGTTAAAAGCTCGGCAATTTGTTGCTGCATTTCAATATTGGTTTTGATTAAAGACATTTGCATTTGTTGCATGGATAACATGTAACTACTGATTGCTCCTACTGAAGACATGTCTTTTCTCCTTTCTTATCTAACATTCTACATATAATTATATCATAAAAATTAAGGAATGTTAAACAAAAAATGAAATTTTGTTAATGCGGTTTAAGTTAAATTTTTTTATAAAAGTATTGACAAAACGTATATATATATATAATCCCTCTGTTTTTATTAAATCTATGTTTTATTTTTTAATTATAATTATTATGGAACAGACATTTAATTCTGATGTAATAACCTATTTGGTTGTTGCTTGTGTTTTTATTTTTGTGCTCGTTGTTTGCACTGTTATCTTTTTTCTAAAAAAGGATAAAGAGATTAAGCTCAAAGCAGATGAACTTAAGCAAAAACAAAGTGAAATGGAAACTGTAATGAAAACATTTGAAAAAATGGTTTCTGAACAGGCAAATACGCTTAATAAGCAAGGTGCTGAATTGGGCAGAAATGGTCAGTATAATAGAGCTATGAGCCTGCTGATGTTGGAAGAACAGAAGGCTTATTTGTATAATGTGGCTTGTATTCTTGATTCTTTTGTCAAAAAAAACGATCTGCAAATTGAACATGGTTTTATTACCTCTGAAGTCGGACGGTATAGAAATTCTCAGCTGTTGGTTCTCAAAGGAAGCCTTACGCAATATGCAGATTCATTGGCAGTTACTCTAAATAATGAGACAGTAAAAGTTAGTGCATAAATAAAAATTTTAAATTATGGATAAAAAAGTATTTTATACACTTGTTGCAATTGCAATATGTGTATTGTTGTTGTTCTTTTCTTGGCGTTTTTTTCTGGGTGTTATTGTGGCACTTGCCGTAGTATATTTCTTTGGTGAAAACAAAGTTAAATCCTTTTTAACGGACTTGTTCAGCCAAACGAAAACTACCGTAGAACAAGTTTATGACGGTTTCAAAACAGAAGAGAAAAAGGTTGTTGTTGAACGTGTTTCTGTCACGTCAACAAGACAGCATGGTTGGTATCAGCTTGTTATTGAGGCAGATAACAAAAAATGGTTTATAAAGCCATCTTCTAACTCTCTTATTCCTGAAGTTTTGACAGCAGGAGCTGAGATAACTATCAAAACCGAAAGAAATTTGACCTCAAACGGCCTTAAAACCCAAACGGTTATTATTGCCGAAGGTGAAATTTTTGAAGTCGTAGATTAAAAATTATGCTAAGAGATTTGTTTTAATAAGCTTTTCTCTCGGTTTTTTGTTTAACTTAAAATTTTTGATTTATGTGGGAAATAATTGTCGTTGCTGTGGTCATTTTCTTGCTTGTTGTGGCATATAAGCTGTATGTTGTTAAAAATAAACGGACTGCTTTAACAAACAAGAGTAAGAGTTCTGCAATGTCTGAAAAAGAAAGGTTTTTGATGAATGAATGTCGTGAGTTGGCAGAATGCAGAGGATATGATTCTTATGGCGATAGAACAAACACTGGTGCTCTTTTTCTTACAATGGAAGCTCGGTTGATAGATGTGCAGCAAAGAGAAGCTCAAAAGGAAGCTGCTCAGCAGGCGATTGAGTTGGAACATTTTAAGATGATTAAGTCTATGGAGACGTTTAATCTTCTGTGCCAAATGATTATGCAAAATCCGATTTTGGCGGAAAAATTGCGCTCACTTCAAGAAGAAGGTGCTGTTGATGTTTTAAGAAGTGTTTCCGGCTTTTCTGAAGAGCAATTTAAAAATAATAAGCGATTATTGCTTCAAGTCGTTGACATGGTCAAGACAGGCGTAATTACTTGTAAAAGTTAAATGTTTCTGATTATAAAAAAAGAGGTTCTTTTGAACCTCTTTTTTTGTTATTTTCTTTATTGCATGAAGTATTGGAACTCCAGATACAAAGATGCAATCAACACACTGATAAGCATGGTTGGTACAGACCACAGCATGAAACCTAAAAAGCTGATGGGGTGACCTTCACGTTGAGCCATACCGGCAACAATCACGTTGGCAGAAGCACCAATCAATGTACCGTTACCGCCAAAGCAAGCGCCTAAGGACAATGCCCACCAAACCGGCATCATAGCCTCACGTCCGCCCATTGATTCTTCCATGGATTTTATCATCGGAATCATGGTGGCTACAAACGGAATGTTATCAATGACACTGGATACAATGGCTGATGACCATAAAATGAGGAAGGTTGCTTTTTCAATGCTGCCTTCTGTCATCTCAACAAATTTGTTGCCCAAGATAGATAATACTCCGGTAACCTCTAATCCATAAACTATCACAAATAAACCAGAGAAGAAAAAGATGGTGGTCCAGTCTACAAGGCTGAAAATACCTTCAACTTTTTGTTCTCTTTCATCATGCTTATCTCCTAAAGTGTAAAGCAATAATAAAAGAGCGGCACCAGCCATGGCTATTGTGCCGTTGGCAATGTGAAAATGTTCGGCACTCATAAAACCACCAATAACGCAGAAAAGAATAAGCAAAGATTTTGCTAACAAGCTTTTATCTGTGATGCAGTCTTTTTCTTCAATATTCATTACGGTTGCTTTATTTGCTTCCGTTGTGACTAATCTTTTGCCCCACATTAAGTCAAAGCCAATAGCCAAAACAACCATTGTAATTAAAACAATAGGGGCTAATTCAAATAAAAAGTCTGTGAAAGACAAACCAAGTGATGAACCTATTAATATGTTTGGAGGGTCTCCGATTAAAGTTGATGTGCCACCTATGTTTGAAGCAAAAATCTCAACAACTAAATATGGATAAGGATTGATATTTAATTTTCTGGTGATTTGGAATGTGACCGGCGCAATTAATAAAACCGTGGTGACATTGTCTAAAAATGCTGAGAAAAAAGAGGTGACCAAAGATAAAACAACTAATAAACCTCTGGGGTTTGCTCTTACTTTTTTTGCTGCCCAAACAGCAACATATTGAAACATTCCCGATTTTTCTGAAATTCCGACAATCGTCATCATTCCAATTAAAAGTGATAGGGTATTAAAATCAATACCTTTTAAGGCGGTTTCTTGAGTGAGGATGCCGGCTAAAATCATAACACTGGCACCAAGCAAAGCTACAATTGCACGGTTTACCTTTTCTGTAAATAATACAACATAGGAAATTATTACAATGGCAACGGCTACAATTTTGGCATCTATCCCCCAAACCAAACTTGGTATTGTTGATAAATCTGACATTTTTTATTTCCTCTAAAGTTAGAATCTTTCTAAACATCTTTATTTATATGCTGAGATAACTAATATAATCTTAATTTTTTATAACAAAAAATATTGACAGATATATGCGCTGATTGTACAGTTCACTCCAATTTTTTATTTTTTGTTTAATTTTTTTAATATTATTTTATGGGTGCAAATGTAATTTTTATTGTTTTGGTAATTGCTGTTGTTGTGATGTTGTTTTTTTCTTCATTACGTTTTTGGTTTGGATTTATTATAGCAATGCTTTTGGTTTGGTATTTTGGTGAAAATAAAATCAAATCTGTTGCAAAAGATATTTGGGGGCAAACCAAAGAAGTTTTTTATGATGTTTGTAAAAATTTAAAAGTTGAAGAAAAAAACAATGATTGATATAGCTTCTTACAAACATAAGACTATAAAACAAAAGCTGAAAGAATTTTCTCTTTCAGCTTTTGTTATGTTTAGAGAATTTAGGCAGCTTGCTCTTCTTCCCATCCATATGGAATATCATCAAACAAAACCGGAATTTTTTTACGAAATTCTTTTAACAACATGGTCATAACATGTCTGACGCTTGGATGTGTGGCCGGAGCACAACGAAGTTTGAATACATGACGCCATTCTCTGATGTTGGCTGTCATAATTACATCTGCTTTGGTGGAGTGTGGTAACATCATTCTTAATTGGTCGGCTTTGGCTCCTTTTTCTGCCATTTCCAGATAAGATTTTTCTATCATTTCCATAGTCTTATACCAGATGTTATAAATTTCTGAGCCTTCTTCCATGTTGCTTGGGCGCATGAAAGTTAATTCATTGCCGTATTTGCCTTTGGCATAATTGCAAAAACGCGTGCTCTCAATGGCAAAGCTGGCCATACGATGTCGGGTCAAATCTTTATAAGCGCCAACATCTGTGGTAAATTTTACCGTGATGGAAAAATGCTCTATCATAGCCTCATGTCCCATTTCAAGAAGCTTTTTTATCATTGCTTTTGCAGAATCTGCCGTGATTTTATCTTCACTCTTATAACAATTGCGGGCGCATAGTTCCAAATGCTTTAAAATATAATCACCATCAATCGGGGTGATGATTTCTACTTTGGGAGCAACTATCTTTACCATTGTTTGTATCCTTCTTTTATACCTTGAAAAATTTTTTATTTCTTTTACATTAACGGAAAAAAAGGAGATTGGTATGATTAATTATATTTATGCACCAATAAAGTTGCTAAAACTTTCTCATTATGTTGAAAACAAAGCTAATTTAACTTATTCAACAGATGGGGCGGCTTGCTTTGACATATGTGCAGCTATATCTGAGCCGTTTATTCTTAAGGCGGGGGAGCGCTTTGGTTTTCCAACCGCTATTAAGACGGCTCCAGAATTTCCTTTGTGGTTTAGAGTTAATTCTCGTAGCGGATTGGCTTTGAAAAATGGTATATTTGCCATTGGCGGCATAATTGACACAGATTATCGCGGTGAATGGAAAATTATTCTCGTAAATAGCGGCAAGGTTGATTATGTTATTAACCCCGGAGATAAAATTGCGCAGGTGGAATTGCCTTTTCCTTATCGAGCCAAGTTTGAAGAAGTGAGTGAAACTGAATTTGCCGCTTTGCAAACAAATCGAGGCGAGGGTGGTTTTGGTTCTAGCGGAAGATAGTTTTTAAAAAGCGAAAAGCTCCAGTTTCACAACTAAGAGCCTTTCTAAAAAAATGGCAAAAGCAGTTATTTTTTGGTAATCGACATTTTATTATACATTATTTTTTGCTGTGATGAAAATGTGCGATTTACCGGTTTTTCTAGAATATCGTAGCTATCCATATGGGATATTTTATCATCTTTACAGATGATGGTTACGGATTTTCCTCTTTTTTGTCCTCTTTGGTTTTGACTGAAAAACATTTTCATCAAAGGGAAGTCTGTACAATTTTTTTTCACCATCGTATAACTTTGATATATTGGTGATAATAAATCTATGCCGTTTTCTTTTGCATACTTTTTTACTTTTTCCATAGTTAATAATATTTAAAAAATTTGTAAAACAAAAGGACAATACCACAAATTTTATTTAATTCAAGCTTAATTATCCTAATAAGCTTAAAATAATTCCTATTGAAAACGGAATGGATAGATTATCATCTATTTCGGTTTTTTCTTCATAGACTTCTGACATGGTTGCTAACAGACAAGCCAAAACTGATGCATAGGTAAAATGAAAAATTGGCTCAAAGCACATACATATAAACAAAGCGCTCATAAAAAAGGCAACAGTTCCTTCCAAAGATTTGTTTTTATAAATTTGTCTTGTGCCATAGGCTTTACCAATAAGGGCGGCAAAGGTATCTGAAATTAACATAACCGTGATTGAAATCACCGCAATCGGTTTACTGAAAAGCAATATACAGGCAATGGCGGCCAATAAAACGTATAATGAGCCACTGCTTTGAAAATATATTCTTTTTGTTTCTTTTTTTCTTAAAGTTTTAAAAAATAATCTGCCAAAAAGATTTCTTGCCCATTTCCACCTTTTATAATTACCATATTCAAGTATGGCATCTCCTAAAAACAAAATTGAAAATAAGATAATGCAAATGCCGGGGTGCACAAAGTACATTAACCCTGGAATCCACAATGAGCTTAAATGAATGCTCTTCCTTAAAATTTCTTTTTTATATGATTTGTCAACAGCTTCAATTCTGTTTTTGACATAGGCTATTTTTTCTGCTGAAACAGAGCGTAATCTTGATTGAAATTGTAAAAATTTATCTTCATTAAACTGTTGAAAAATTTTTCTTAATCTATTGATTGTCATTGTTTTTACCTATTTTGCTGTTCCTATCAGGATAGTGACGCAAAAGCATTAAACGTGAATTTTTTTTCACAAATCCGTTAAGTATGCCATATGTTCTGTCTTCTGAAATTTGGCTGTTATATTTATTGATGTTGTTATTTAATTCTTCAATATCAATATTCATAAATGCCAGAACGCACACGCATATATATAGAGCAAAATGAAATAATCTTCTTAAAAATCCGGGAGATTTTATTTTTGTAAACAAAATTGGATATGTTATTTTCCAAACAATTAAGCTTAAAATTAAAATAATACTTAAAAATTTCATTAATGGATAATCTTGATATATTTCAAGTAAAATATTTTGAGCTTTTTTGAAATAAGTGTTTGGAATTTCAGTCGCAAAAGATTTGATGGTGTTAAATTCATTCCAAAAAATAATGGCAGATGTATTTTCTAATATATTTAAAAATATAAATGCGATAAAAATAACAGAGCTGATGATTTTGTCTGTTTGGCTGTTTTTATATTTTTCAGGCAATATTGTCAGATAAAAAACATATGGTAAAACCATAAATAAAAAAGAAACCAATGAGGTAAGTTGGAGAACCCCTATATCTTGAATAATTGTTTTAAAAGTCCAGTCAACATTGTTGATGTGAGTTAGCCCCAAATATAATGCAGCTAATATTTCTAGACAAATATAGCATATGAGGAAAGGGGCTAATCTTCTAATTAAAAACGAGTTCATTGTTTTTCTCTTATGCAACTTTTGGTTTTTATTTTCTGTATTTTATACAACTATATTTTTATTAGCAATGACTAAATGCAAATTATACATACCTGTTTTGCAAAAAAAATATCTCCGAAAATTTTCGGAGATATTTTTTAGTATTATTTAAGGCTTAAATTGCTTTTTTGATGGCATCAATTGCCGCAGCGGTTTTGCTACCATCCGGACCGCCGGCCTGAGCCATATCAGGACGTCCGCCGCCGCCTTGTCCGCCAACTTGGGCAGAACCCAAGCGAACCAAATCGACAGCAGAATATTTGCCGGTCAAATCATTTGTAACGCCAACAACAATAGAGGCTTTACCTTCATTGTTAGCTGCCAAAACAATCACGCCGGAGCCGATTTTGCCTTTGATTTCGTCAACAAAAGCTTTTAATTCTTTGGCTTGAACGTCTTGCAAGTCTTTGCCAACAAACTTGACACCGTTGATTTCTTCAAATTCATTATTATTGCCACTGGCTTTGTTGCTCACAAGAGCTTTTTTCAAGTTGAAGATTTCGGCTTCTTGTTTTTTCTTTTCTTCTTGCAACTGAGCAATTTTGCCTTCGATATTTGCCATATCGGATTTCAACATTGAAGCGATATGATGCAAGCGTTGCTCATTTTCCAAAGCATATTGTTCGGCACCGCGACCGGTCAAGCATTCAACACGGCGCAAACCGGCACCGATTGCTGATTCGGCAACAATCTTGAAGTAACCGATATCACCTGTTGACTTGACATGTGTACCACCGCAAAGCTCAGTTGAAAGATAATGCTCATTATCGTTGTCACAAACTGAAACAACGCGAACTTCATCACCGTATTTTTCACCAAACAAAGCCATTGCACCTTCTTTGATGGCATCTTCCTGACGCATAATGCGGGTGATGACAGGGTGGTTTTCTCTGATGATGTCATTTACTCTTTCTTCAGCCAAACGGAGCTCAGCGTCAGAAATTTGTTTGTGGTGAGAAATGTCAAAACGCATTCTGTCAGCAGCAACATAAGAACCTTTTTGTGTAACGTGTGTACCCAAAATATCACGCAATACTTTGTGCAAAATGTGGGTAACGGTGTGGTTAGCGGCAATGGCAGCGCGGTTTTTGGTATCAACTTCAAAAGTCAAATCATCGCCGACTTTAACCGTGCCTTTAATCATTTTGCAAATGTGAACGGTGAGTTCGTGAAGTTTTTTCTTGGTATCCAAAACTTCGATTTCGCAATTTGAACCATAGATTTTACCAATATCACCAACTTGGCCACCCATTTCGCCATAGAATGGTGTTTGGTTGGCAACGAGATAAAATTCACCGCTATTGACGGTTTCAACTTCTTTGCCATCAACAACCAAATTGTTTACCAAGCATTCTGATTTTAAGGTGTTGTAACCCAAAAATTCGGTACCGCCGTTTTTATCAAAAATTTCAAACCAAACTTTTTCGGTTCCGGCATCACCTGAACCAGCCCAGTTTTTACGGGCTTCGGCTTTTTGTTTGGCCATGGCTTCATCAAAACCTTTGACATCAACTTTCATGTCTTTGTTTCTCAAGGCATCTTGAGTCAAATCAAGCGGAAAACCATAAGTATCATAAAGTTTGAATGCGGTTGTACCGGACAACTCATCACCGGCTTTCAGATTTTTGGTTTCATCTTCCAACAAACGCATACCTTTATCCAAGGTTTTTAAGAAGCGCAATTCTTCTGCCTTTATGGTTTCGGTAATGAGTTCTTGAGCGCGATATAATTCAGGATAAGCTTCACCCATTTCTTTTTGCAAAGCAGGCAAGAGTTTATACATCATCGGTTCTTTCATGCCGAGCAAATATTGGTGACGCATAGCTCTTCTCATAATACGGCGCAAAACATAACCACGTCCTTCATTTGAGGGCATAACACCGTCGGCAATCAAGAAACAGGTTGAGCGTAAGTGGTCGGCAATGACGTTGTGAGATGCTTTCAAAGGACCGTTCGGATCAGAGTTTGCCATATCGGCAATAGCTTTAATTAAGTTTTGGAACAAGTCAATCTCATAGTTAGAGTGAACACCTTGCAAAATGGCAGAAATACGCTCCAAGCCCATACCGGTATCAATTGACGGATGTTTCAACGGAATACGAGAGCCGTCCGGCAAGTCTTCAAATTGGTCAAAAACCAAGTTCCAGATTTCAATCCAACGGTCACCGTCTTCTTCAGGTGTTCCCGGCAGACCACCCCAAACTTCCGGACCATGGTCATAGAAGATTTCAGAGCAGGGACCGCAAGGGCCGGTATCGCCCATTTGCCAAAAGTTGTCTTTGGTGGCAATGCGGATGATTCTGTCTTCAGGTAAGCCTGATACTTTTTTCCAAATATCGTGAGCTTCATCATCGGTATGGTAAACGGTAACGGCCAATCTGTCTTTAGGTAAGCAGAATTCTTTGGTCACCAATTCCCATGCCCAAGCAATAGCTTCATCTTTAAAATAGTCGCCAAAAGAGAAGTTACCGAGCATTTCAAAAAATGTGTGGTGACGAACGGTGTATCCGACGTTGTCCAAGTCATTATGTTTTCCGCCGGCACGAACTGATTTTTGGGAAGTGGTCGCTCGTTTGTAATCTCTGACTTCATTACCTGTGAAAATATTCTTGAATTGAACCATACCGGAGTTGGTGAACATCAAGGTCGGATCATTATCCGGCACCAAAGAAGATGACGGAATAACTTTATGTCCGTTTTTTGCAAAGAAGTTTAAGTATGTACTTCTGATATCTTTTAATGTTGTTGTCATTTTTACTTCCCAAAAGTTAATTTAAAAAACTATATTAACTTGCTATTTTTATAGCAAACTTCTTTGAGAGTCAAAGCAAAAAAACAAAATCTTCTTAAATTTGAACAATCATACCATTGTTGATAATATAAGATAGATTTAAAATAGTGGCATAACAAATCCAAATAAAGTAAGGATACATTAAATATGATGCTGTTTTATCAATTTCTTTGAATGATTTTATGGTTGAAAAAGCGATAAAATCCATAATCAAAATTATGAGAAATCCTAAACCCAAATATCCCATATAGAAGAAACTAAAGCACCAGGGAATATGTAATAAAAGTTGCAACCAGAACAAATATTGTGCTTTTTTCTTATTTATACTTGTTGTCGTTAGACTTATTTTGCATATGGATATTGCCATTAAAATATATAAAATTGTCCAGACAATTCTAAATGTAATTTTTGGCGGTGTTAAAACACCATGAACGGCTGTTTGATACCACCCCATGACACCGCTTCTGGTAAAAATAGAAGAGATATATGCAATTAAGCAAATTCCAATTATAGAAAGTATTGATTTGTTAACTTTATTCATTGTACACTCCTTTATAATGTTTCATTATAACAAATTAAGCTCTTTTTGTTTTTTTTCAATATAATGAAATAAAATGTGAGGGAGAATAATCGTGGTTGCATTTGATAAAGAATTTTTTAATGCCAAAGTAATAAGCAGATATAAAAGATTTATTGTTGATATTTTGTTGGATACAGACGACACAGCGGCTGCTTTTTGCTCAGATGAAAATATATTCCCAAATTTATATGAAAAAAATGCTTCTTTGTGGGTGAGCCGTATTCATGACAAAAATAGACGCTTGAAGTATGAAGTTGAGGCTGTGAACAGAGGTGATGGTTGGGTGGTGGTAAATCAAAAATATTTTGTTCCTCTTTTTGAAGAAGCTTTTTATAAAAAAATTATGCCTGAATTTAATTGTTATACGCAAATCAGAAGAATAGAAGCTATAGATAAACTACCTCATCTTGATTTTGAACTCAGTAATGAATTTGAAAGTTGTTATGTTAGCCTAAGACCCATTTTTAATAAACAAAACGGAAAAGCCGTGTTCCCTTCCAAAGTGAATTATTTGGATTTGGAAATGTTTGAAGAAATGAAAAAAGTCAGAAAAAAAAATGTGAAAACCGTTGTGATGATGATTGTTCCGAGAATGGATTGCTTGGAAACATTTTTTTCTTGGTCAATTGATCCAATTTCGGCGGCAAAAATATATGATGAAGCAAAAAACGGTTTAGAGTTTGTTTCTTATGGTTGCAATTTGGATAAAAAAGGTATTATTATAACCAACAAAATGAATATTGATGTGAAGTAATATAGAGGTTAATGATCGTGTCAAATAAAACTAAAGACGGTATTGTCATTTATGAAGATAAAGATTTTGAAGGTATGCGTAAAGCAGGGCAAATTGCAGCTGAATGCTTGGATTATATCACTGATTATGTGCAAGTTGGTGTATCTACCGGTGAATTAGATGATTTGTGTCGTGAGTTCTTTTTGGCTCGCGGTGCTATTCCTGCTTGTTTGGGATATAGAGGTTATCCAAAATCTACTTGCATTTCTATCAACCATGTAATCTGTCACGGAATCCCTGATTATGAACGCAAGCTTGTGAACGGAGATATTTTGAATATTGATGTGACATGTATTGTAGACGGTTGGTATGGTGACACCAGCCGTATGTATTATGCCGGAGAACCTAAAATTAAGGCTAAGCGCTTGTGTGACGTGACTTATGAATGTATGATGCGTGGTATTGATGTGGTTAAACCCGGGGCTCATTTTGGTGATATTGGCGCCGTGATTGAAGAATATGCCCACAAATATGGATATGGCGTGGTAGATATGTTTTGCGGACATGGTTTGGGCAAAGTTTTTCACGATGAACCAAATGTTTTGCACGTTGGACGCAAGGGAACAGGTCCTCGTATTGAAGAAGGAATGTTTTTTACAATTGAGCCAATGATTAATATTGGTAAGCCAGATGCCATTATTTTGAAAGATGGATGGACTTCTGTTACCAGAGACAAAACCTTGTCTGCGCAGTTTGAACATTCTTTGGGTGTGACAAAAGACGGTGCTGAGATATTTACTTTGTCTCCAAAAAAATTACATCGTCCGCCTTATGTAAAAAAATAAGTTGGTTTGAATATGGTTGAAAAACAAAAAGCAAATCTTTCCTCTGATGGTCATAGACAAAGAATTAGAGAAAAGTTTTTATCCAATGGTGCCGCTTCTTTAGCAGATTATGAGCTTTTAGAAGCTTATTTGACTATTGCTATTCCCAGAAAAGACGTTAAACCCTTAGCAAAGCTGTTGATTGCACAATTCGGAAGCTTTGCTGAGGTGATTAATGCTTCCACAACTGAACTTTTGGCTGTTTCCGGTGTGGGAGAAAATACGGTTTTTGCGCTTAAAATTGTGGCTGAGGCTGCAAAGCGTATGGCTTGGGAAAATTTGAAAAATAAAGATGAGCCTGTTATTGCTGATATGGACTCTTTGATAGATTATTGCAGAATGTCTATGGCTTATCAAGACGTGGAAGAATTTAGGCTGATATATCTTAATGTTAAAAACAGAGTAATTGCAGAGGAAACTCAACAAAAAGGTACAATTAATCATGTTTCTATTCATCCAAGAGAGGTGGTTAAATCTGCTTTAGATAAAAATGCAAGTGCCATAATTATGGTGCACAATCATCCAACCGGCGATACAACGCCATCTAAAGCCGATATAGAGGTAACAAAAAAGGTCAGAGAAGCATTAGCTTCTATGAATATTTTATTGCATGATCACCTGATTATCAGCAAATATGGTTGTTATAGTTTTAGAAATGCCGGACTTTTATTATAAAAACTTTTTTAAAAAAGTTCTTGCATTTTATTTTTTTTAGTATAGATTACATTCCGTTATCGGGGCATAGCTCAGCCTGGTAGAGCGCTTGCTTTGGGAGCAAGATGTCGTAGGTTCGAATCCTGCTGCCCCGACCAACAGTTTCCGGCACGTTTTAACGTCAGGATTCGAACCGTTAGGGGCGGTGAGAGTTGCAAGTAAGGCAAAGCCGAGCGAAGCAAGCTCGAACGAAAGGAACCCAATTGGCGGAGAGAATAGTGAGCAATATGCTTGCTTGATGTAGTGATAGGGGTGTTTGGAAAATGGAGGGACAATTGGGAATTATAATCCTGCTGCCCCGACTAACAGTTTGATAGCGGACGTTCGTTCGCTTTATATTTATGGTCTCGTAGCTCAGCTGGATAGAGCAACAGCCTTCTAAGCTGTGGGTCAGAGGTTCGAATCCTCTCGAGATCGCCATTTCTTTAAGCCTTGGAGTTTTTCTCCGAGGTTTTTTTTGTTTTTAAATTCATTTTAAGGTTTGTTTTATATAAAAAAAGCAACAATGTTATAGGAGGTAAGATGCAATTTAAGACAATATTTGATGAAGAGCTTAATGTTCCTTGTGCAGGATGTGTCGTCATGGATAATTCAAAATTTAAAGACGGCAGAATTTACCAATCCAAATTCTGGGATTTAAGTCAAGATTTTGAAATTGCTTACCCCGGCATGATGGTTATTTCCCCGTTGCGTCATGTGTCAAACTATATTGATTTAACTGAAGAAGAGGTTAGAGAATTACATCTTCTTGCAAAACATTGTAAAATGGTGCTTTCTGAAATTTTTGATTGTTCAAAATTTGCCAATATGTTTTATGAAAAGCCTAACGGACATATTCATTTTGTAATCATTCCACTGCATGGACTAGTCAAAATTGAAAATAAGTATGCTGTTTTAGCTGAATTAATGGCCAAAATGTCTGAATTGCGTCAAGATAAAGAAAATATGATAATGGTTGTTGAAACAATTGCTAAACTCAAAGAATATTTTAGTGTAATATCTTTGTGATTTTTAGCTTGCTTTTCTTGACTTTTGACATCCTTTTCCTTAAATTTCTTATTATATTTTAAGGAGTGGCTTATGGCTGAAAATACAAAAGTTTTGGAAGATTTTTCACCATTGTTGTTGCAAAATTATATTCGCGTGGAAGCTGTTTATAATTTTGTGAAAAATGATGAAGAAGGAAATGAAAACTATTCTTTGGAAAAGAAGTTCTCAATTGCAAAAGACAATTATAAAAAAATTATGGATTTTGAACTCCATGCACCGTTAATTAACTTGTCTCTTTCTTATGATGAAAATTCAGAAATATTGACGGTTGTTCCAAGTGAAGAACTTTGTAATGAATATAAAAATAAAATTATGCGAGATGTTATAAAAAAACAACATGATAATTTTATTGGACGTTATTCAAACTATGTTGTTGTGATAGATTAGTTATAAAAAAAGGTCTTATCAATTTTGATAAGACCTTTTTTTATATTTCTCTGATTTATTTTATTTCATCAGGAGCCAAAACATCTAAATATTCATCTGTTGATGTTGTTGTGGTAACAGTTTCTATATTTTGTGTTACCGGTTGGTTATTTGTCACAACCTCTCTTGTTGTTGTGGTTGTTGTTTTGACAACTTCTTCTTTGGCTTCTTGTTTGTATGGTTCTTTTTCATAAGTAATTGTTGTGGTGGTTTTGGGTTCATATACAGTTTTATATGTTGTTTTTTTGTAAACCACTTCAACTGGTTCTCTTACTTCTTTTACTTGAGGATTGCAATGAGAACCATCATTTAACTCATATTCTTTTGATGTTGATTTAATATCTCCGCAAGAAGAATAAGTTTTGTTGCTTTCATTAACTTTTTCTTCTGTGTGTTTTTTAACAATGGTTTGCTGAGTTGTTTGTGGTTCAATTTTCTTTTCAACAACAACCGGAGCAGGGCGACGTCTGATAATTACCGGAGTAGGTCTTTCAACTTCTTTTACATAAATGATAGGTTGTTCTTGACGATAAACAATCGGACGAGGTTGGATTCTTTGTGCCGGAATTTCATCTCTGACACAATTTTCTCCTGTCATATAGTTACATCCTTGATTGTCATATCCTTTATATACATTTTGAGGTTCTGTTGTAGTTAATTCATCATCACCACATAATCCGTCTAAACAAGCGCATCCGCTCATCATAAATATTAAAGACAGTGCTAAAGTTTTTTTCATGTTACTTGTCCTAGTTAAATTTTATTAAATTTCTTTCTTTTTACTATGTTTCTTTAAATTTGTCAAATTTTGTTTAAATAAACTTTTTTGAAAAATATAAAAACAACATATTTTCAATGAGTTATGTAAAATATTTTTTTTCTATCTATTTGGAGAATATCTTATTAAAGTGAAAATATGATTAATTTTTTGGATTCTTTTTTATTTTGATTAAATTTTTTGCTTTTTAGCTTTTTTTATAATTATTTTTTGAAAATCTTTATTTTGAGAATCTTTGGATAAAACAGCTGCCTTTTTAAAAAAGTTGTTTGAAAATGTAGTTGAATACTACATGTTTATTTATAGATTTAATCAACATTTTCTTTGCATTATGAGGGATAAAATCCATTGGAGCTAATTTAAGCATAATTCGTTTGGCAAAACTGATATTTTGATCCTCTTGCAAAGCTTTTTTTAAGCCACGAGCAGCATCATTATCATAGAAAGCAATAAAAGTAGCTGCTTTTTTTAACTTATTATTATTCAGGTTTGGAATTTTTGCCATTATAGAAACCAATTCCATAACATTTTTTGTATATTTACCCATTTGCGGAATTTGAGCAGAGACTTTTTTTATGATATCTTCTAAAGCTTCTCCTTTTTTTATCTTTTGATTTTTTGCATCTATTTGGCAAACCTTATATAGAAATATGCCCAATTCCTCTCTGTCTTTGGGGCTATATAGTTTTGAGGATCTAGTTTGGCATAAGCTCCTCTGACTACACCTTTGATTATTTGTAAATCCGCATCAGTATTTTTTAATCTAGAAGTAAGTTTTTGAGCAGATTCGGATGAAATATCAATGTTTTTTCCTTCACTGATATTTTGAAATACGGCATCAAAAAGTATTTTCCCAATACGTCGATTGGCGCGGGCTTCTGGTTGCAAATTATCGGTTTTTTTCGGTATCAATAACTCTTGAACTGAAATATTGTGCTTATCTAAACTCTTTTTTATTTCAAATTTAAAGGAATTGGCAATTTCAGAATGTATGTGATTCTTACCGTTATCAAAAGCTTTAATTATACATTCAGCCATATCTTTATCTGAAAGAGGTGCGTAAAAATCATTAAGAGCCAGCATACCGCGTTGAAATTCACTCAAATATGGAGGAATGGGCTTGTTTTGTGATATTTCAGATTTGTATAATTCGTTGACGACTTTTTCTATTTCTGTACTAAAGACGTTTGCAACATTGAAATTGTGGCGTATTCCCTTCATTGTACGAGCGAGTACAATACCTAAGGCTTGTCTTTCTTTGTCCGTGTGCTCACACATACTCATGGAACCGGTATCAAAAACACCGATAATATTGTTTTTTGTATCAAATTTATATTGTCCGCCATGACGGTCGGAATCAAAGCGTTTTCCTGAGAGCATATTGGATAATTCTGTTGAAAATACGGCTTTGGCTGCGGCTTCATATATAAAGATAATTCTTTTTATGACATCGTGAGTTCAGAGAACTCTTTTAAAAACTCAATTTTATCCAATTCAGCCATATTGGAGGCTTGTATACCATAAACGCATTGGGTAATTATATATTTTTGTTCTTCCGAAGTATTGGTGATATCATTATATTCGCCGTTTGCTTGCCAATATGCAAGAGCAGCTTTTTTTATAACATCCGCTCTTATTTCGGGATCCGGAATACGCGTGTTCTTATCTAAGAGTTATGCGTAGCAATAGAATTTGTCATCCGGACATCTCAAATTGTCAATTTCATATAATAAACCGCTTTTCCCGTCTTTTGATACATGGGCTGCGTTTGTTTCTTCTCTGTCAGATAATGCAAAAATAATGTTTTCTTGATCCAAATTGAGTGTGTTGCCAAGCAGACGTTGGCAAATGCTTTTGATATAATTATGAAATTTAGTTTCTTCTGATAATGAAAAATTTGCTAAATTTAAGTTGCGAAGGTCAAATTCAGTTAAATTATTTTTGATGTTTTTTATTTTTTCTTCATTATCAGGCATAATATATATTCCTTTGAAATGACTATAAAATCAAGTTAGCGTATTTTAAGTGAATGGTCAATTATTTTGTCTATAAATACTAATTATCCAAAAAACAGAGGTTAAAAAATCCCCTTTGAAAAAATATTCAAAGGGGATTTTTACAATAGAAAGGTATCTTAAAAAAGAAATTTACAGCAAATTGTAATATTCTTATTCAGCAATATCTTCCATAGGCTCATCGTCACCAATCATTTCTGTGGTGATATGGCCTGCATCTGCTCTGATTTTGTTTTCAATTTCTTGAGCAACATCCGGATGTTCTTTTAAGAACAATTTTGCATTTTCACGGCCTTGACCAAGTTTTTCTCCTTTATAAGAGAACCAAGCACCGGCTTTTTCAACAATGCCGGATTTAATACCCAAGTCAATCAACTCACCGGTTTTTGAAATGCCTTCGCCATACATAATGTCAAAGTCAACAACTTTGAACGGAGGAGCAACCTTGTTTTTAACAATTTTAACTCTGGTTTGTGTGCCGATGATATCTTCTTTATCTTTAATTTTTCCGATACTTCTGATATCAATACGGACAGAAGCATAGAACTTCAAAGCATTACCACCGGTTGTGGTTTCCGGACTGCCAAACATAACACCTAATTTCATACGAATCTGGTTAATGAAAATAACCAGAGTGTTTGAGCGAGAAACAGTGGCGGTTAATTTTCTTAAAGCTTGGCTCATCAAACGAGCTTGCAAGCCCATATGTTGGTCTCCCATTTCTCCTTCCAATTCTGCTTTGGGAACCAATGCGGCAACAGAATCGACAACCAAAACATCGACCGCTCCGGAGCGTACTAATGTGTCTGTAATTTCCAAAGCTTGTTCACCGGCATCTGGTTGAGAAATGAGCAAGTTTTCAATATCAACACCAATTTTTTTTGCATAAGAGGGGTCTAAAGCGTGTTCAGCATCAATAAAGGCACAAGTTCCGCCTTTTTTTTGAGCTTGAGCAATAACACTTAAAGCCAAAGTGGTTTTACCTGAGCTTTCAGGACCGTAAATTTCAACAATACGACCTTTGGGCATGCCTCCGATACCAAGTGCTATATCAATTCCGATGGAGCCGGTTGAAATAGCCTCAATATCAACACTGGCATCATTTTGACCCAAACGCATGATAGAGCCTTTTCCAAAGGCTTTTTCAATTTGGCTGACGGCAGCGTCCAGAGCTTTTTGTTTATCCATATTTTTTATCCTTATTAGTTTGTTGATAATTATATGCTTATAACCTTCATTGATAAAATACAATTTTAGAGCTTAAGTTATCCGATGAAAAATAAAATGTACTACTTTTGTTCTTTTGGCAAGAACTTTTTTGTTCTTTTTTTATTTTTTCTTTGCGGAAAGTTTTCTTTATATTCTACTATCTTGAATTCTCTTTGTTTTTCTTTATTTAATTCTTTGTTTTCTTCCTTAAAATCGTCTAAAGATGCGGTGACGACCGCACCAAAAATAACCACGCTCCAAGATAAATACATCCAGATAAGAAATACGGGAAGGGTTGCTAACGCACCGTATAAGGTTTTATATGTGGCGTTTTCTATAACCAAAATGCCAAATACTTTTCTTAATACCCAAAATAAAAATACAGCAACCAAAGCTCCAACAAAAGCGTTTAATAACGGAACTTTTTTGTTTGGAACAAGTGTGTATACCATAACCAAAACCAACATGGTCATTATGCTTGGAATCATATTACCAATAAACATAGATTGGCTGATTTGTTCCGGCATAATTTTTTGCAAAGCAAATAAATAGCTTCTTAAAGAAAATGCTGCACCCAACAAAATTGGGCCTAAAGTGATGACAGTCCAATATAATGTGATTTTGGTTTTTATATTTCTGGGCTTGTATACTTTGAATATGAAGTTTAGGCTGTTTTCAATGGTGGAAAGCAACATAATTGATGTAACAGCCAAACCAACAACACCGATTGTGGTCATTTGTGCCGAGGCATTTAAGAATCCGACAAAATATTGGCTGATTTCTTGCCCAATATCAGGAACAAAATTCTTTAAAATAAAGTCCTGAAACTGATCTTTAATTGAATTAAACCCCGGAAAAGCCGAAAAAATAGCCAAACCTATGGCAAAAAGCGGAACAATGGCTATTAGTGATGTGTAACTTAAAGAAGAAGATACTCTGAAAATGGTGTCATTTTTTGCACGTTGCAATAAGAAATGAAAGAATTTTTTGCTCGTTTGAGCTTTATTTATTAACGTAGTTTTCCAACACATACTCAATCTCAAAAAAAAGTTATTTACAAAAAGTCATAAATTTTATATTAGTGTCTTAGACAATTAACTATTACATTAATTTTTTTTAGAAAGCAAAGGAAATATATTATGGCAACACCTGCACCTTTAATGGCCGGTAAAAAAGGTCTTATTATGGGCCTTGCTAATGACAAATCAATCGCTTGGGGAATTGCTCAGGCTTTGAATGCTCATGGCGCTCAGTTGGCTATTTCTTATCAGAATGAAACTTTGGAAAAAAGAGTTCAACCTCTTGCCGCTCAATTAGATAAAGAACCATTGTTGATTAAATGTGATGTTTCTGACTCTGAAAGCGTTGAAGCTTGCTTTAAAGAGCTTGGCGAAAAATGGGGAAAAATTGACTTCGTTGTTCATGCTATTGCTTTTTCTGATAAAAATGAACTTAAAGGTCGCACTATTGATACTACTCGCGCTAATTTTGCCAATACTATGCAAATTTCTTGCTATTCTTTCTTAGAAGCTTGCCGTTGTGCTTCTCCGATTATGAATGAAGGGGGCTCTATTGTTACTTTGACATATTTGGGCGGTGAAAGAATCTTGCCAAACTATAATATTATGGGTGTGGCAAAAGCTGCTTTGGAAGCTTCTGTTCGTTATGCTGCAAGCGATATGGGCGTGCAAGGCGTTCGTGTTAACGCTATTTCTGCCGGCCCAATTAAAACTTTGGCTGCATCTGGAATCGGCGATTTTAGAAAAATTTTGCATTGGAATGAACTTAATGCTCCTTTGCGTCGCAATGTTACTCAAGAAGAAGTTGGTATGGCTGCTTTGGGCTTGCTTTCTCCTTTGGGAGCCGGCATTACCGGTGAAGTTTTGCACGTTGACTGCGGCTACCATATTCAAGGTATGATTAACTTGGATAAAGCTGCTGAAACAGCTGCTTCTTTAGCTGAATAATTTTTTTATTGCTCATGAAGGGACGGATTTAAAATCCGTCCTTTTTTTATGATTCGAACGTAACACTACCTGCGTAAGCAGGTAGATGTAGACATACCCATATCTTCGCGCTATAAAGAAGATATGGAACAGGTAATATATAGAAAACAGAGTAATTGCGTGTATCACTGCCATTATCACATAGTGATAGTGACAAAATACCGTAAGAAGATATTTAAAGCTGGCGTATATGGATTTTTTAAGAAACGGCTAGGAGAAATTCATGAACACTACCCACAAATAGAGTTCATTGAACAAAACCATGACAAAGATCATATACATCTTCTGGTATCCATTCCACCAAAAATGAGTGTGGGTAGTGTTGTGCGTATAATTAAATCTAATACGGCACGAGATTTGAAGAAGACGTATCCGTTTCTTAAAAAATGTTATTTTGGCACGGAAAGTGTTTGGTCTGATGGGTATTTTGTCAGTACTGTTGGTATCAACGAGGCAGTGATACAACGCTACATTGAACACCAAGGGCGCGAAGATATGGGGCAAGCTTGGCTTGAACTAAAATGATACCACCGGCATTAGCCGGTGGAGTTTCAT
>CASFJL010000016.1 GCA_949295005.1 uncultured Pseudomonadota bacterium
CACTTTAGCGGATATGAATGAAGAATCAGCTAATATGCTTTCCTTGCAAACTCAGCAACAGTTGGCAATTAATTCTTTGTCTTTATCTTCTCAAGCCAGCCAATCTATTTTAAGATTATTCTAACAAACGCAGCGCGTTTGATCGCAAGCTGAGCCAGCTTGACCGCATCAGTTAGATTGCCACTCTGACAGTGCCTTAAAGCCGCGATGCTCTCACCTTTCTTGGCGGAGCGGTTGTGCCTTAAAAAATTTTCCTTCCTTATTGTCATGCTGAACACACCACTCCGACTGTCACCCTGAATTTATTTCAGGGTCTCTTTCTTTATGAGATGCTGAAACAAGTTCAGCATGACATTATGGTTTTGGCTGCCGCCAGCCAAGCTGAAGCCACAAACGTAGCACGTTTGATCGCATCGGTTTGACTGCCTCTCTGGCGGTGCTGTAAAACCGCGTTGCTCTCTTCTTTCTTGGCGGAGCGGTTGTGCCTTTACCAATCTATTTTGTGATTGTATAGTAAATGCTTGACTTTTTTTGATGACGGCGTTATGTTTTTCTCGTTTTTTTATTTTTATATAATATGGAAAAGGTATTATTAGAACAAATCTACAAGCATTTTATTGCTGCCATAAAAAATGGCGAATATGAGTTGGTGAAGTTTTTTGTGGAAAAATTTTCTGAGATTGATATTAATCTTCCTTCATTTTGCGGAAAAACACCGCTTCATTGGGCAGTATTTAAAAAGAAGACTAATATTGCACTTTTTTTGTTGGAACGGCCGGATATTAATTATAACGCATTAGATGAATTGGAGACAACACCATTGGCGTGGGCATGCTCATTAAATCAGATTGAGGTTGTTGTCGCATTGTTAAAAAAAGAAAATTTGGATTTTCATACAAAAGATATTCATGGAAAAACGGCTTTGATGTACGCTGTTTCTCTTGGCAATCTTGAAATAGCAAATATGTTGCTTGATGTTTTTGATGATGGAGAATTATGCGCACAAGAAGATTATCAGCTTATTTTGAAATTGGCTCTTAATCGAAATTATTTGGATTTGGCTGAAAAAATAAAATCTCATATTCATCAATGTTTTTTTTGAAAGCTGTTTTTTAACAGCTTTTTTTTATGCTTTTTTGACAAAAAATAATGTTTTTTTGATTCTTGCTTGTGCTTTTTGTAAAAAATCTGAAAACGAATCTCACAGACTCTTTTGGAAAAATATTTGTGTATAAAAAATAAAAATATTGACTCTTTTTTGATAAAAATTCTTGCAATTTTAGACTCAAGGAGTATAAATAGACGAATTTTAAATTTATTATTGTGCGAATCGCATTCAAGAGGATTTTTTATATCAAGGGTTTGAGGCGATTCACATACAAAAATCGATTTTTTACATAACTTTCTGCGGTCGGGGTGCATTTGTTTGCCAGTATAGTCGCAGAATCTAACCTAAGGATTAAAGCACAATGTTGAAATCTTATACGAGCAAGAAACGTGTAAGAAGAAGTTTCGGCAGAATTGATGCTGTTGCAGAAATGCCGAGCTTAATCGAAATTCAAAAAGGTTCTTATGACAGCTTTATCCAAGCCCCAGGCGCTGAGCCTTGCGAATTTGGTTTGGAAGAAGTTTTTAAGTCTATTTTCCCTATTAAAGATTTTTCCGGTAACGGCGAATTGGAGTTTGTTAAATATGAACTCGAAGAGCCTAAATATGACGTTGATGAATGTATTAAACGTGATATGACTTATGCTGCTCCCGTTAAAGCAACCTTGCGTTTGGTTGTTTGGGATACCGATGAAGCCACCGGTGCAAAATCTATTCACGATATTAAAGAACAAGATGTTTATATGGGCGATATTCCGTTGATGACCGATAAAGGTACTTTCATTTTCAACGGAACGGAACGTGTTGTCGTTTCTCAAATGCACAGATCTCCGGGCGTGTTCTTTGACCATGATAAAGGCAAAACCATTTATTCTGGTAAATATTTGTTCTCTGCCCGTGTTATTCCTTATCGTGGTTCTTGGCTTGATTTTGAGTTCGATGCCAAAGATTTAGTTTATGCACGTATTGACCGTCGCCGTAAATTGCCGGTTTCTTCTATTTTGTATTCTTTATACTCTAAAGAAACAGAAGAAAAAATTGCAAAACTTGCTAAAGAAGGCAAAGAAATCGACCGTAATGAAATTAAAGGTATGGATAAAGAAGAAATTTTGAACTACTTCTACGATGTTCAAACCTTTATTGCTGATAAAAAAACTTGGAAGATTAAATTTGATGCCGAAAAAATGAAAGGCATGAAATTTGATTTTGATTTGGTTGACGCAAAAACTGATGAAACCGTTTTGGAAAAAGGTAAAAAACTTTCTCCACGTATGGCTCAAAAATTGGCTGATGCCGGTTTGGAATTTTGCAAAGTAGGCTTGAGCCAAATTCTTGGTAAATTCTTGGCCAAAAATATTGTTGATGCAAAAACAGGTGAAGTTTTGGCTGAAGCCGGTGATGAATTGACCGAAGAGTTGATGGATAAATTGGCTGCCGCAAAAATTAAAAAAATAGACACTTTGTTTATTGATGGTGAAAATGTTGGCCCTTATATCCGCAACACTTTGGCTGCTGATAAAAATACCTGCCGTGAAGAAGCCCTCTTGGATATTTATCGTGTTATGCGCCCAGGTGAACCACCTACGTATGATACGGCTGACCAACTCTTTAACGGTTTGTTCTTTGATAATGAGCGTTATGATTTATCTGCCGTTGGTCGTGTTAAGATGAATGCCGCTTTGGATATTTCTTTTGAAGAAGCTCCGGATACATGCCATGTTTTGCGTAAAGATGATATTTTGCGCATTGTAAAACACTTGGTTGAGCTCCGTGACGGTAAAGGCGAAGTTGACGATATTGACCACTTGGGCAACCGTCGTGTTCGTTCCGTTGGTGAATTGATGGAAAACCAATATCGTATGGGCTTGCTCAGAATGGAAAGAGCTATTCGTGAAAGAATGTCTTCTGAAGTTTTGAACAATGTTAAGCCGCAAGATTTGGTTAACGCAAAACCAATTGCTTCTGTTATCAGAGAGTTCTTCGGTTCTTCTCAATTGTCTCAATTTATGGATCAAAACAACCCGTTGTCTGAAATTACACACAAACGTCGTTTGTCTGCATTAGGACCCGGTGGTTTGAGTCGTGACCGCGCTGGATTTGAAGTCCGCGACGTGCACCCGACACACTATGGTCGTATCTGCCCGATTGAGACTCCTGAAGGTCCAAACATTGGTTTGATTAACTCACTTTCTACATATGCTCGTATTAACAAATATGGCTTTATTGAATGTCCGTACCGCAAAGTTGTTGACGGTGTGGTTACTAATGAGGTTGTTTATTTGTCTGCCGTTGAAGAAGGTAAGTTCAAAATTGCAGAAGCTAACGCAAAAGTTAAAGCTGACGGACATTTTGAAAATGATTTGATTGCTTGCCGTAAAGCAGGTGAATTTGAATTTGCAAAACCAGAAGAAATCAGCTTCATTGACGTTTCTCCAAAACAATTGGTATCAGTTGCTACAGCTTTGATTCCGTTCTTGGAAAATGATGACGCTAACCGTGCATTGATGGGTGCAAACATGCAACGCCAAGCCGTTCCTTTGTTGCGCTCTGAAGCTCCGTTGGTCGGTACAGGTGTTGAAGGTGTTGTTGCTAAAGATTCCGGTGCTACCGTTGTGGCTAAACGTGACGGTGTTGTTTCTCAGGTTGATGCTACCCGTATCGTTGTTACTTCCGAAGGTGAAAACGTAACCGATGCCGGTGTTGATATTTATAAATTGCAAAAATTCCGTCGTTCAAATCAAAATACCTGCATTAACCAAGTACCTTTGGTTAAGGTTGGTGACAAGGTTAAAGCCGGTGATATTATGGCTGATGGTCCTTGTACCGAAATGGGTGAATTGGCTTTGGGTAAAAACGTACTTGTTGCCTTTATGCCTTGGAACGGTTTGAACTACGAGGATGCTATTTTGCTTTCTGAACGTATTTCTCGTGACGATGTCTTCACTTCTCTTCATATTGAAGAATTTGAAGTTATGGCTCGAGATACCAAACTCGGACAAGAAGAAATCACTCGTGATATTCCAAATGTTGGTGAAGAAGCTTTGCGCAACTTGGATGAAGCCGGTATTGTTTATATCGGGGCTGAAGTTAAAGCCGGTGATATCTTGGTTGGTAAGGTTACTCCAAAAGGTGAATCTCCGGTTACTCCAGAAGAAAAATTGTTGCGTGCTATCTTTGGTGAAAAAGCCAGTGATGTTCGTGATACTTCTTTGCGTGTTCAACCAGGTATTGAAGGTATTGTTGTTGACGTTCACGTATTTTCTCGTCGTGGCGTTGAAAAAGACGAACGTGCCTTGTCTATTGAACAAGAAGAAATTTCTTCTTTGGCTAAAGACCGTGACGATGAAATCAATATCATTAAAGCAAGTTTTGAACATCGTTTGAAATCTATGCTCCTTGGACAACAAGTGGTTGATGCTCCAAAGGGAATTGCTAAAAACACAACTTTGAATGAAGCTGATTTGGATGCTGTTCCGTCTTCTCAGTGGCGCAAAATCGTTGTTGCTAATGAAGACGTTATGTCTAAATTGGAAGAGCTTTCAAATGCATATGATGAACGTGTTGAAAAAATTCAAAAACACTTTGAAAACAAAGTTGAAAAAGTTCAACGCGGTGATGATTTGTTGCCTGGCGTATTGAAGATGGTTAAAGTCTTTATTGCTACCAAACGTAAGATTCAAACCGGTGATAAAATTGCCGGACGTCACGGTAACAAAGGTACAATTTCTCGTGTATTGCCTTTGCAAGATATGCCTTACATGGAAGATGGTACTCCGGTTGATATCGTTTTGAACCCCTTGGGCGTGCCTTCACGTATGAACGTGGGACAAATTTTGGAAACTCACTTGGGTTGGGCTGCCAAGGAACTTGGTAAACAATTAAACGATATGATGGATCAATACAAACGTGGCGAAAAGACTATTGAAGACCTCAATAATGAGTTGAAAGCCGTTTATGGTGAGAAGCAATATAATGAAGATATTACTTCTTTGAATGAGCATGAATTGGAAGAAATGGTTCATAACCTCAAGAAAGGTGTGCCAATGGCTACTCCTGTATTTGACGGTGCTTCAAACGATGATATCAACTCTATGTTGTCTTTAGCCGGTTTGCCGACTTCTGGTCAAATTGACTTGTATGATGGTCGTACAGGTGAAAAATTTGACCGTAAGGTTACCGTTGGTATTATCTACATGCTTAAACTTCACCACATTGTTGATGAAAAGATGCACGCTCGTTCTGTTGGTCCGTACTCTTTGGTTACTCAACAACCTTTGGGCGGTAAGGCTCAATTCGGTGGTCAACGCTTCGGTGAAATGGAAGTTTGGGCTCTTCAAGCTTATGGTGCTGCTTACACCTTGCAAGAAATGCTCACCGTTAAATCCGATGATGTTAACGGAAGAACTAAAGTTTACGAAGCTATCGTTCGTGGTGATGATGGATTTGAAGCCGGTGTTCCGGAATCCTTTAACGTGTTGGTTAAAGAAATCAAATCTTTGTGCTTGAACGTAGAAATGTTGAACGAAGAAGTTTAAGGTAAAGGAGTTTTATATAAATGAATGATATTATGAAATATTTTGGTCAACAAGTCTCTGGTGAAGCTTTTGATCAGATTAAAATTTCAATCGCCTCTCCTGAACAAATTCGTTCTTGGTCTTATGGTGAGGTTAAAAAACCCGAAACCATTAACTATCGTACTTTCAAACCTGAAAGAGACGGTTTGTTCTGTGCGCGTATTTTTGGTCCGGTTAAAGATTATGAATGCTTGTGCGGTAAATATAAAAGAATGAAATATCGCGGCGTTGTTTGCGAAAAGTGCGGCGTTGAAGTTACACTTTCTAAAGTTCGTCGTGAACGTATGGGCCATATTGAATTGGCTGCGCCGGTTGCCCATATTTGGTTCTTGAAATCTTTACCAAGCAGAATCTCTATCTTGACAGATATTCCGATGAAGGCTTTGGAACGTGTTCTTTATTTTGAAAGCTATATCGTTATTGAACCGGGTTTGACTCCGTTGTCTGTTAACGAGCTTTTGACTGAAGAACAATACCAAGAAGCTATTGATGAATATGGTGAAGATTCTTTCCGCGCCGGTATTGGTGCTGAAGCTTTGAAAGAAATTTTGGCTTCTATTGACTTGGAAGCTGAAAGAGACGCAATCAGAGCCGAACTCAAAGATAATGCATCTGAAGCTAAACGCAAAAAGTTGGTAAAACGCTTGAAACTTATTGAAGCATTTATCAATTCTAACACCAAACCGGAATGGATGATTTTGACCGTATTGCCGGTTATTCCACCTGAGTTGCGTCCGTTGGTTCCATTGGATGGCGGTCGTTTTGCGACCTCTGATTTGAACGATTTGTATCGTCGTGTTATTAACCGTAACAATCGTTTGAAGAGATTGATGGAATTGCACGCTCCGGATATCATTATCCGTAACGAAAAGAGAATGTTGCAAGAATCTGTTGACGCTTTGTTTGATAACGGTCGTCGCGCTCGCGCTATTACCGGTACCAACAAACGTCCTTTGAAATCTTTGTCTGACATGCTCAAAGGTAAACAAGGTCGTTTCCGTCAAAACTTGCTCGGTAAACGTGTTGACTACTCCGGTCGTTCAGTTATTACTGTTGGTCCGGAACTCAAACTGCATCAATGCGGTTTGCCGAAGAAGATGGCTTTGGAACTCTTCAAACCTTTCGTTTATGCAAAACTCGAACTCTATGGCCATGCTACTACAATTAAAGCGGCCAAGAGAATGGTTGAAAAAGAACGTCCGGAAGTTTGGGATATCTTGGAAGAAGTTATTCGTGAGCATCCGGTTCTCCTCAACCGTGCGCCGACATTGCACAGACTTGGTATTCAAGCATTTGAACCGGTTTTGGTTGAAGGTAAAGCTATTCACTTGCACCCACTCGTTTGTACCGCGTTTAACGCCGACTTCGATGGTGACCAAATGGCTGTTCACGTTCCTTTGTCAATTGAAGCTCAACTCGAAGCTCGTGTATTGATGATGTCTACTAACAACATCTTGTCTCCGGCTTCTGGTAAACCGATTATCGTGCCTTCTCAAGACATGGTTTTGGGTATTTACTATCTTACCTATGAAGCTGACGGATTGACAGGCGAAGGTTCTATTTTTACTGACCAAGATGAAGTTGAAATGGCTCTTTATGCAAAAACCGTTGATTTGCATGCCAAAATTAAATGCCGTATGGAATATGTAACCGATGACGGTGAAATTAAATATGGTATTGTTGAGACAACACCGGGTCGTATTTTGGTTTCTCAAATTTTGCCGAAACACAAAAATGTTCCGTTCTCTTTGGTTAACCGTTTGGTTCGTAAGAAAGAAATCGGTGAAATTATTGATATTGTTTATCGCCACTGTGGTCAAAAAGAGACCTGCATGTTTGTTGATAAAATCATGACTCTTGGTTTCACTAATGCTTGTAAAGCCGGTATTTCTTTCGGTAAGGATGACTTGGTTGTTCCTGAAACTAAGAAAGAATTGATTGCTGAAACTGAAAAACAAGTTAAAGAGTTTGAGCAACAATATCAAAACGGTTTGATTACCAAAGGTGAAAAATATAACAAAGTAATCGATATCTGGGCTGCTTGTACAGATAAGATTGCTGATGAAATGATGAAAAACATTTCTAAAATTGACCATGGTTACATTAACTCTGTATACATGATGGCACATTCTGGTGCGCGTGGATCTGCCGCTCAAATGCGCCAAGTTGCCGGTATGCGTGGTTTGATGGCTAAACCGAACGGTGAAATTATTGAACAACCGATTATCTCAAACTTTAAAGAAGGTTTGACCGTGCTTGAATACTTTAACTCAACTCACGGTGCTCGTAAAGGTTTGGCTGATACTGCTTTGAAGACGGCTGACTCCGGTTACTTAACTCGTCGTTTGGTTGACGTTGCTCAAGATGTTGTTATTACCGAACAAGACTGTGGTACAGAACGTGGTATTATTGTTCGTCCGGTTGTTGATGGCGGTAATGTTATCGTTTCTATCGGTGACAGAATCTTGGGTCGTACTATCCAAGAAGATGTTGTTCATCCAGAAACAGGCGAATTGATTTTGCCGAAAGGTAAACTCGTTGATGAAAACGACGTTGAAGCCGTTGAAAAAGCCGGTGTTGAACAAGTTAAAATCCGTTCTGTTTTGACTTGCGAATGCAAAGAAGGCGTTTGCGCTGCTTGTTACGGTCGTGACTTGGCTAGAGGTACTCCGGTTAATATCGGTGAAGCTGTCGGTGTTATTGCCGCTCAATCAATCGGTGAACCTGGTACACAGTTGACCATGAGAACCTTCCACATCGGTGGTGCTGCTCAAAAAGGTGCTGAACAAGCATCTGTTGAAGTTCCGTTCGCCGGTGAAATGAAGTTAGAAAACCAACACCTCGTCTTTGATAAAGAAGGAAACGGTATTGTATTGTCTCGTAACTGCGAAATCGTTATCGTTGATAATCAAGGTCGTGAGAAATCTCGCCATAATGTTCCTTATGGTACAAAATTGTTGGTTAAAGAAGGCGACAAGGTTAAAAAAGGTCAGAAAGTGGCTGAATGGGATCCGTTTACCGTTCCTGTTATTTCTGAAAAAGCCGGTCGCGTGGCAATGGTTGATCTTATTAATAACATTTCCGTTAAGGAATCTGTTGACGAAACAACAGGTATTGTTTCTAAGGTTGTTATCGATTGGCGCGCAAACTCTGCAAATGCAGGTTTGAAACCAAGTATCGTTTTGAAAGATGAAAACGGTGACCCGATTACTTATGATAACGGCAAAGAAGTTCGTTACTATGTATCTGTGGATGCTATTTTGTCTGTTGAAGACGGTCAAGAAATTGAAGCCGGTGAAGTTTTGGCTCGTATTCCGAGAGAAAGCTCTAAAACAAAAGATATTACCGGTGGTTTGCCTCGTGTATCTGAATTGTTTGAAGCTCGTCGTCCGAAAGATCCTGCTATCATCTCTGATATTGATGGTATGGTTGAATTTGGTAAGGATTATAAAGCTAAACAACGTATTACCGTTGTACCGAAGAAAGGTGAACCGATTGAATATTTGATTCCGAAAGGACGTCACTTGGTTGTTCAAGACGGTGATATCGTTAAGAAAGGTGATATGTTGGTTGAAGGTACTCCGGCACTTCATGATATCTTGCGCGTTTTGGGTGTTGAAAAATTGGCTGAATATTTGGTCAAAGAAGTTCAAGACGTATATCGTTTGCAAGGTGTGAAGATTAATGATAAACATATTGAAGTTATTGTTTCTCAAATGTTGAGAAAAGTTGAGGTTACCGCTCCCGGTGACACAACCTTCCTCGTTGGAGAACAAGTTGACAGAGATATTTTTGAAGCTGAAAATGCAAAAATTATTGCTAATGGTGAGACTCCAGCTACAGCTGATCCTGTATTGCTTGGTATTACCAAAGCTTCATTGCAGACAAAATCATTTATTTCTGCCGCATCCTTCCAAGAAACAACTCGTGTATTGACTGAAGCCGCTGTTGAAGGCAAAGTTGATAAATTGAGTGGTTTGAAAGAAAATGTTATCGTTGGTCGTTTGATTCCGGCCGGTACAGGTACTGTTCTTCGTTCTTTGAGAAAAGTAGCTGCCCAAAACGATAAAGAAATTCAGGCTTTGAAGGAAGAAGCTGCTCAAGCTCAACAGCTTGAACATCAAAAAGCAGAAGGTGAGTCTGCTGAATAAGCTTTAAGCCTAATAAAATAAAAAAACCTCAAGGTAAATACCTTGGGGTTTTTTTTGTTTTGCAAATAGTGAGGATAAATTTTTCTTTTTTACTTGAAACAACTTGAATCAGAATTATCTTATATAAGAACAACAATATTTTGGAGGAATTATGAAAAAATTTTTATTATATACATCGGCAGTGTGCTTGTTTCCTACAATGCTTGCTGCTCAAAATGTGATGAATAATGTTACGATTCAAGATGATATGCCTAACAATTCTGAGCCAACTATTATTTATGGTGCAGCTGAAAATGCCAGCGGAGGAATGAATGTTGATGTGGTTGAACAAGCAGCTGATGCTCAAAATCCTTTAGGGAATCCGATTGTGGCACCTGAAAGTTCTCAAAATCAGCCAGATTCTGTGAATGTAACCGCACAAACACCTCAAAACCAAGCGGAGGGAACAACCTCGGCAAGTCAGGCTTTGGACACTCCTCAAATTAAACCAATTGAACAAGAAAGCGAGCAAGGAATTTTGCAACCGGGAGAATTGGCTTTGCCGCAACCAAGTACTAAAATTGAAAATGAACTTTATCAATCCGGCAATGATATTATTGATGTTCAGGCTTATCCGATTGATGATGTTTCTACTGTAACAGAACCAAATTTGCAGCCGACTATTGTGGCTCAATAAAATATATATACAAAAAAATATCACCGAATTTCGGTGATATTTTTTTGTTATTTCTTTGCAAAATCAAGAAAAACGGGGCGTCTTCCTTCTCTAATGGCTTTGAGTTGGTATTTGGTTTGAACCCAGTCTGCCGGTTCTTTTTTCCAATCATTTCCGCATTTGGCCGTCCATTCAAAGTTGCCGTTTTCTTTGACTTGTCTTAAAGCCCAACCTTTATAAATTTTATGGTCGGTTGCAATGCGTAAAATGCCGCCTTTTTTCATAATGCGCGCGATTTCTTTTAAGTTGTCAGGGTTGACAAAGCGACGATGTGCATGGCGTTTTTTGGGCCACGGGTCAGGGAATAAAATATAAACCTTGTCTAAGAAATTGTCCGGTATTTGTTTAAACAGCAGGCGGATATCATCATCAAAAACTCTGATGTTATCAACTCTGTTGTCAATGAGCTTAATATCTTGAGGAATGTTACTGCCTTCTTTGATGCCGGTGATTAATGTTAAGAGATTGGCAACACCGTTTTGAAAAACTTCTGCTCCAATATAACCGGTGTTGGGATTTTTTAAGGCTTGTCCGGCTAAATGCTGCCCATCTCCAAAACCTATTTCTAAGGCAACTTCTTTTACCGGAAGATCAAATAATTTTTCTTTATCAAAAACACTATCAGCAGTGATTTTGATTTTTGGTAAAAAAGCTTCAAGCAAGGTTGTTTTGGCTTTGCGGATGGTGCGTCCTTTTCGACGACCGTAAAATTTGGGTTTGTCAAAGCCATTATATGGAGTGAACGAACTATTGCGCGTTTCAATTTCAATATTTATGTTTCCTTGTTTTAAGACTGTTTTATTATTTTCGGACATGGTCTTTCTCTTTATTTTATGATAATGTTGGCAGTATCATAATAAAAAAAGCTGGTAAAAACCAGCCTTTTTTATGAGATTCTTAATATTATTTTTTATTTTTCTTCTTCTGAATCATCGTCATTGTAATAAGATGTCTTTGACATTGCTATTATTAAATCAAACATATGTTTGGCAGCTTTTCTGTTAGGAATCTTATAATAAGCTTTTACCAACTCAATTGTCTCCTGACGGTGCATTGGGTCTAAATCTACATTATCTTCCTCTTCAGCCAACTCCATAGGACGATTATCCGGCATGCTGAACATACGCGGACTTTGGTTAGCAACCTCTTTGTCCATATCTTCATAAAAGAAACCGATTGGAACTTCTAATACTTTACCAATATCCCAAAGGCGACTTGCTCCAACACGATTCATGCCGCGTTCATATTTTTGGACTTGTTGAAATGTTAATCCCAACATTGAAGCTAATTTTTCTTGACTCAAGCCAAGCAAGGTACGACGCAAACGAATGCGATTTCCTACATGGACATCAATCGGGTTTGGTTCTCCTTGTGGTGTGCGTCCTCGACTTGATCTTTTTACTAATTCTGCAGTCATGTGTTTTTATCCTTTTTTATATTGTATAGTATATAAATAAAATTTTTAGGCTATTACGTCAACACATATTTTATATAATATGTTATATTGTTAATTTATATTTTTGCTAATATTTATACTTATCCTAAGAAATTCAACTTATTAGAGAATTTTATTTTCTGAATACCAGTGCTAAGAGAATATTACAAATACATAATATAAGGGGAAGCATATTACCAAATTGTTTGTACGGAGTCTGTACAGAGGAGATTTTTGGCAGATTCACGTCTAAAATTGCAGATTGATTTAGCGAGATTTCTCCCATTGTTTGCCCATAAGCGTTTATGAGGGCGCTGATTCCCGTGTTGGCTACGCGAACAATGGAGATTCCTTCTTCAACAGCTCTTAAGCGCGTGGTGACAAGATGTTGATATGGACCTTGTGAAACACCATACCAACCGTCATTGGTTAAGTTTACAATCCATTGCGGTGGATTGTTGGGGTTGATGATTTGATGCGGAAAAATAACTTCATAGCAAATTAAGCCGCCAAAAGACGGATAATTCGTAATTTCAATTTTTTTAGGACCATTACCGGCAAGAAAATCATTAATGGTTTGTGTAATTGGGCGCACCCATTCGGGCAAATATTTACGAAACGGAATATATTCTCCAAACGGAACAAGATGACTTTTATCATAATAATCAATAATTTTGCCTGATTTATTGATTATAAACATGGAGTTTAGAGGACGAAAATCTCCGTCTTTGTAACTAAATCTGACACTGCCGGTGATTAGATATCCCTGAGGCGGAATGGCTTGAGTGATTTGTTGCAAATATTGAGGCTCAAAATCAAGCGGAAAAGGAGAGGCTGTTTCTCCCCAAACCACAAAGTCAACATCTGTTAAGCTTTTGCTTGTTGATAATTTTATGTATTCTGCAAAGTTTTTTTCTAAATTTTTTTGATTCCACTTCATTGACTGCGGAATAGATGGCTGAACCAATCTGATAACAACATCGGATATTTGTTTGTCTGAGTTATTTAATCTGTATTTGCCAAAGGTATAAAAACTTATGGCTGAACATAAGAGTAACACACACATAACCGATACTGATTTTTTGTCTTGCTTGAGAATCGGTAAAGCAATGACCATAGTGTTTAGGAGTACGAATAAAGAGAGACCATAAGTTCCGAAAACGCTGGCCGGTTGGATTAATATGTCACTAAATGCCAAAGACGAACCTAAGAGATTCCACGGAAAGCCGGTGAAAATAAAACTTCTTATCCATTCAAAAATAACCCAAAAAGCACTAAAGCTAAGCCAACGGGCATATATATTCTTAAAATAAAATGACAATGCAGACGGTATGCCGACAAATAAACCGAAAAAGCCTCCTGAAGCTAGTAAAACTATGGGGTATAACCAACCAAATTTTTCAATATCTATTAATAAAGCATTGCCTATCCAAGACATATTGCAGGCAAAATATCCAAAGCCAAACCAGTAACCATATTGAAAGCTTTGTTTTTTATTTTGGGCATAATTTAATATGATGAATAACAACGGAAATGTTATGAATAAAACAAAAAATGCATAAAATGGCGGCAATGCTTGTACGGAAAAAATCCCCAGTATGAAGGCTGATAATTTTTGGTGCGCCAAAAACATTTGTTTTATCTTTTGTGCGTTTTTTTTTATAAATGGCACGTTGTGTTTCCTATTCTTGATATGGGTTTGCGATGTTTAATTTGGCTAAAATTCTAACCTCAAAATCTTCCATATATTCTGCTTCATCATCTTCAATATGATCAAAGCCCAATAAGTGCAAAATTCCGTGGATAAACAAATGGCAATAGTGGTCGTGCAGGCTGATTGCTTTTTCTTTGGCTTCTCTTTGCATGGTTTCTAGAGCAATCATGATATCTCCGAGTTCAATAATATCATCGGTTTGAATTTGCTCTTCAAAACACGGGTCATCAATGTTGGCAAAAGATAAAACATTTGTGGGTTTGTCCATATTTCTAAATTCTAAATTCAGTTTATGGATGTTTTCATCATTGCTTAAGGAAAGATTGATGCTGATGGTTTTATTCAAAGAAAGAAAATCAATTTCATCGTGGTTTTGCACAAAATCAATTGTCTTTTGCATAACTTTGTTAGAAAGCTCCTGAAAGTCGGGAAGGGCGGTTTCCCAGCCCTTCTCTTCAATGGAAATATTTAACTCTGTATTATTCTTCTCCATAGGTTTTTTGGCTCCTTTCTTCATAGGCTTTTACAATCTTGGCAACCAAGCCATGACGAACCACGTCTGTTGCACTGAAGCGAACGGAGCTGATACCTTGAGTGTTTTTTAAGATGTCTAAAGCATCTCTCAAGCCGGAAATTGTTCCTCTTGGCAAGTCTACTTGAGATAAGTCTCCGTTAACAACCATACGAGAATTTTCACCCATACGGGTTAAAAACATTTTCATTTGCATAGGTGTTGTGTTTTGTGCTTCATCCAAAATAACAAAAGCGTTACTCAATGTTCTACCACGCATGAAGGCTAACGGTGCAACTTCAATCTCACCAATGGCAATTTTTTTATCAACTTGTTCAGCCGGTAACATCTCATATAAAGCATCATACAAAGGACGCAAATACGGGTCTACTTTTTCTTTTAAATCTCCGGGGAGAAAACCTAAATTTTCACCAGCTTCTACGGCTGGACGAGATAAAATAATTTTATCTATTTTGCCTTCCAACATCATGGATACAGCTAAGGCAACGGCCAGATATGTCTTACCGGTACCGGCAGGGCCTAAGCCAAAAACCAATTCATTTTTCATCATCTCTTGAATGTATTGAGCTTGGGTTGCCGTTCTTGGATAGATGTGGCGTTTTTTAGTTTTTAAGACAATGTCATTTAAGTTTTGTTCTTCTGTGGTAACGGAAGTTTCTCCGCCACTCATACGAACGGCTGCCTTTACTTCTTCTTCGCCAATCTCTATGCCACGGCTGACTTTGTTATATAAGCTATCAATAGCAGCTTTGGCTTGGGTAATGGCATCTTGGCTTCCTTTAATATTAATTTGATTACCGAAAGAAGATATTTCCGCTCCGGTCATTTTTTCAATTAATCTTAAATTGTTATCTTGCGCACCGACAAGTTGTTGTACCAAGACGTTGTTAAATAATTCAAAACTAATTTCAGCCATGGTTTAGCCCTCCAATTTGCCACTCAATGAATTTGTTGTGGCTTCTGTTACTTTAATATTTACAATTTTGTTTAAATATTCTTTGCCAAGTTCTGCATGCAGGTTTTGCATATAAGGTGTTCTGCCGATTAATTGTCCGGCGTGGCGGCCTTTATTTTCAAACAAAACAGGCATAACTTTGCCAACGCATTCATCATTGAACTTGCGCTGGTAAGAAAAGAGCAAGTCTTGCAAAATATCCAGACGTTCTTTTTTGACTTTTTCTTCAACTTGGTTTTTCATAATTGCGGCAGGTGTTCCTGCTCTGCGGCTGTATTTGAATGAAAAAGCCTGAATGAATTTGACTTGGTTAACCACATCTAACGTGGCTTGAAAATCTGCATCATCTTCTCCGGGAAAACCAACAATAAAGTCAGAAGACATTCTTAAATCCGGATTAGCTGTTTGAAGTTTTTCAACCGTGCGTAAATAATCTGCAGAATTGTGTCTTCTGTTCATGGCTTTTAAAATCTTATCTGAACCAGATTGAATGGGAAGATGCAAATAAGGCATTAATTGTTTTAATTCTTTATGACAGGCAATTAAATCATCATCTACATCGGCCGGATAAGAGGTGGTGTAACGTAATCTTTTGAGACCATCAATTTTAGCAAGCTCATGCAGTAAGTAAGCCAAGTTTCTTTCTTTGCCTGCCTCATCTTCTCCATGGTAAGAGTTAACATTTTGGCCGAGTAAGTTGATTTCTAAAGTGCCTTCAGAAACCAAGCGCTTGGCTTCTTCTATCACATCTTTAATCGGGCGAGAACATTCAATACCACGGGTATAAGGAACAACGCAATAAGTGCAAAAATTGTTGCACCCCTCTTGTATGGCTAAGTATGAACATCCTCCGTGAGAGTGATTTTTTGGCAAAAAGTCAAACTTGGATTCAACCGGAAATTCAGTGTCAATTATCGGATAACCTTTTTTGCGGCCAATCTTGGCTAAAATTTCAGGCAAACGGTGGTATGTCAGCGGACCCGTGGCAAAATCTACAAAAGGGGCTCTTTGGGCAATTTGTTCATCTTCGGCCTGCACGACGCAACCCATAACACCGATTATGGTATCTAGCCCTTCTTCTGCTCTTTCTTGTTTGATGTTATATGCGCGACCTAAATCTGAAAAAACTTTTTCAGTGGCTTTTTCTCTAATATGGCATGTGTTGAAAATTACCAAATCAGCTGTCCTTTGAGAGCTGGCAGCCGTATAGCCGAGTGTTTCTAATATGTTGGCAATGCGTTCGGAATCATAAACATTCATTTGGCAGCCAAAAGTTTTAATATAATAGTGTTTTTTATTCACGTTTATTAATCCTGATAATCATATAATTTTTTATCTTTATATTCTATGATATTCGTTACATAATTTCAAATATTTTCTTTGTTTTCTTAAGGATTTTTCTTTTTGTTTTTTTTAATGGAATTTTGTTTGTTTTTGTATTATGATATTCTTGTTTTTTATAGGAGTAAACAACAATGGCAAATTTGAATATGGAGACGGATATGGGTGTTTTATCTCAACTAAATGAAGATCAACGCGTGGCTTTTATGACCGCTTTGGCCGGATTGGCAAACGCTGATGGTAAGTTAGATGAAGAAGAACTCGATTTTATTAAAGAGGTGGCTGTTGCTTATGGGGTTCCGTCTCAAAGAGTGTTAGAAATTTTACAAATTAAAAATGCAGAGGATATTGTTGAGAAAGTAAAAATTATTAACAATCGTCGTGCTGCTTTGGAACTGATTAAAGAAATGTGCGTTTTAGCTCATGCCGATAATGAATTAACCGACTCTGAAATTTTGCTTATCGGCAAAATCGGACAGGCTATGGGCGTGGAATTAGAAAAAATTGAACAAATCAGCCAATGGGTTATCGATAGAGTGATTTGGCTTGAAGAAGCAAAGTTGATTTTTGAAGAAGCCTAAGGTGATGACAATGGTTGATATAAATTTTTTACGAGGTTTGCCTCCTCAGGAAAAAGATGAGGCTGATAAATTAAAGCAAAAAGATGCGCAAAAACATCAGTTGATTGAAAAAGGATTGGAACGCGCCAGACCTGATTTGAAAGGACCGCAAAAAGAAAAAGCTAAAGAGATTTTGTCTCAAAAGGTGGATAATCCTAATGCGGCTGTTTCTGATAAAGATATTGAAGACTTGGCTTTTTCTGTTGCCGAATCTTTACAGGCAATTGATGATGAGTTGCATCCTGAAACTGAATATATGCAATGGATTGATGATAGCCAAAAAATTATTAGACATATGACTGATCATGATATTACCGATGATGATATTAAAGAAAGAGAAGCCTTTTTGGATAATCTTGATCAGCGTGAAAATGATTTGAAAGTCTATATCGCTCTTTATCAAAATTCCGGCTCTCAAAAAGCTAAAGACAAATTGGCTTTCTTGCAAAAAAAATTGGCTAAATTGCTTGAAATCAGAGGCGTGATTGAAGCTTCTACTAAAAGTAAAGAAGAGGCCAAGTTGCAACAAAAACTTGATGAAAGAGAAAAATTTCTGGCTCAGCAATATTATCAAGCTCTTGAGGCGCGCAAAAAACAAGAAGATGAAATCTTCTTTTCTGATTTGGAATATAAAGCCTCTTTGTTGGCAGCTCAAACCGTTATTGCTTTGGCGGTATTGGATCAACAAACTAAAGAAAATCAGTTGCGCCAGCAAAGATTGCAAAATTATATGCAAAAAAGAGCTAATGATATGCGCTTGCTCAATCAGGTTTCTCCTAATCAGCAGCTCAAAGATGCTTTCCAAAAACAACAAGAGATGATTGCTTTAACAAAAGTGGCTAATACATCTCAACAACACGGTGTGTTTAATGAAGAAGAACAAATCAGACGTAATGTTTGTGGCGCCGTGCTTGAATATAGACGCAGAGATAAAGAAGTGCCCGAAAAAGTTTTGTATAAACTTGGGGTGAAATCTTTTGTGCCTGAATATAGCATGAGTGAAGAAATTTTGCGCAGAAAAATGGCTCATCAATCTCAAAAAGATATTGTTGAGAGGATAAATGAACTTAGAGGTAGACAAAATACTTCTTTTGCGCCAAAATTGAAAATACAGAGTCGTGAAAATATGCAGGCTTTTGATAGAGAAAGATTCCTTGCAAAAATGCGCGAATATCAAAAATAATTTATTTTAGGAGTATATGTTATGGGTGCTTTGTTTGAACCTTTCTTGTATATTATAGGGTTAATCGTAAGCTTGTATTTCAAAATTGTGGTGGTGGAAATTGTTTTGCACTGGCTTATTTATTTCAAAATATTAAAAACTGATAATAAATATTCTCAAAAAACAATGGAGCTTTTAGAAAAAGCAACTCATCCGGTTTATGAAAAAATTAAAGCCAAATTTCCGATGGTCGTGGTAAATAATTTTGACTTCTCTCCTTTTGTTTTGATGTTGGTTTTGATTTTTATTAGTCGTTTGATTTTTGTCTTTTCTCAATATCTGCTTTCTTAAAGGAGATATGATTGTTTTTTGAACAAACAAAAGATGGTTTGATGTTAAGAGTTAGGTTAACCCCTAACACTTCTTCTTGTCAGGTGCAAGGAATTTTTACCGACGCAGATAATAAAGTTTTTTTAAAAATTTCTGTTGTTAATGTGCCTGAAAAAGGGAAGGCTAACAAAGAGCTTATTGCTTTTTTAGCTAAAAAATTAAAACTCCCTCAATCTTGCTTTGAAATTGTTTTTGGGCAAAATGACAGATATAAAAAAATTTTGATATCTTCTCATAATGTTGAAAACTTGATCTCTGATTTAAAAGCTTTAATTTGAATTAATGAGGAAAAATAAATGGCTGACGCTCAGATTATAGATGGTAAAAATATTGCCAGAATGATTAGATTAAATCTAACGGAAAAGGTGTCCCAATGCTCTGAAAAACCAAGACTCGCTGTTATCCTCGTGGGAAATGATGAGGCCAGTTTGGTCTATGATACCGCTAAACAGCGTGCTGCTCGTGAAATTGGCATGGATTGCCAGATTTATCATTTGGATGAGTATGTTACCGAGCGTGAATTGCTTGATTTAATCTCTCAACTCAATGAAGATATTCATGTTCATGGAATTATTGTTCAATTGCCATTACCCCCTCATATTAATTCTTTGCATGTGTTAATGCAAATTGCTCCTGAAAAAGATGTTGACGGTTTTCACCCTGTTAATGTTGGTTTGATGCAGGCTAAATCTCCGTTGGCGATGATTCCTGCCACACCGAAAGGAATTTTGTTCTTATTAAAGCAAATATATCCTGATTTGTCCGGAAAACATGCTGTTATTATCGGCAGATCTGCTATTGTGGGAAGACCTATGGCTACATTGTTGCTTAATAATGACTGTACAGTGACAATTGTGCATACAAAAACATCTAATATTGCCGATATTGTTCAGCAAGCAGATATTGTTATTGCTGCTTGCGGAAAATGCCATACCGTTAAAGCTGATTGGATAAAATCTGGTGCCGTGGTTATTGATGTGGGAATTAATCGTATTGATGGCAAGCTTTGCGGAGATGTGGATTTTGAAAATGTAAAAAAAGTTGCTTCTTATATTACACCTGTTCCCGGTGGTGTGGGACCAATGACAATTGCTATGTTGTTGGCCAATACTTATGAAGCTTATTTGCGTCAAACAAATATTTAATAAGGATGAAAAATGATTAATATTATTGCAACCAGTCGTTCTTTTATTCAGAAATGTTATGATTATATGTTGGACTTGTCGGCTCGTCCAAAAGCCTTATATTTCTTATGCACTGTTTCTTTTATTGAAAGTTCTTTTTTTCCAATTCCACCTGACGTTATGCTTATTCCAATGATTTTAGCTACACCTAATAAGGCATGGAAAATTGCTTCCGCTTGCACAATTTCCAGTGTTGTCGGTGGATGTTTCGGTTATGCGATAGGTGTCTTTTTGTTTGATACGGTAGCAAAGCCGTTATTAGACTTTTATGGCTATGGACACCAATTTGATGTATTTAGCGATTATTATCATCAATGGGGCGCATGGATTGTTTTTGGTGCCGGTATTACGCCTTTCCCTTATAAAGTTATTACCATTGCCAGCGGCGTGGTTGGTTTGAATATTTGGGTATTTACAATTGCATCTGTGTTGTCAAGAGGAGGTAGATTCTTTTTGGTGGCTTGGCTGCTGAAGAAATATGGTGAACCTATGAAAGTTTTTATAGAAAAAAACTTAGGGTCTTTGGCTGTTTTGTTTTTTGTTTTGTTGGTTGGAGGGTTTGCCCTTATTAAATATATGTAATAAAAAAATCTCCCGAAGATAGCATTTTCGGGAGATTTTTTTATTGGTCTTTGTGGCGAAAAGTAATACGCCCTTTGGTTAAATCATATGGAGTCATTTCAATATCAACTTTATCTCCAACCATTACGCGAATTCTAAATTTTCGCATTTTTCCGGCTGTGTGAGCTAAAATTTCAACGCCATTTTCTAATTTAACACGAAACATTGCATTGGGCAATTTTTCTATTACTTCACCAGTAAATTCCAAGAGTTCTTCTTTACTCATAAATTTTTCCTTTATTTTTCAATTTGTTTGCTATTTATATACTGCTATATTTTTATTTTTGCAATTTATTTTTTTTATTTGTTTTTGTAAATATCAAACTAAAGCAACTTCCTTGGTTTAATTGGCTGGTTACTTTTATCTTTCCTTTGAACTTTTCAACCAGAGATTTAACTATCGAAAGCCCTAGTCCTGTTCCTTTGCTCTTTTGGTCTTTTCCGTCAGAATAAAATGGTTCAAATATGTGTGGAAGTTTATCTGCGGCTATACCACAACCTTGATCAATTATATTAATGATATTGTTCTGTTTGTCTTCTGTTATCTCTATAACGATTTCTTGGTTTGCTTGACTTGCTTTAATGGCATTTAATATCAAATTTATCATAATCATTTTGAAATCTGTTTCATTGCCTAGCAGTTCAAAAGTGTTGTTGATGATAATTTTTATGTTTATTCCTTGTCTTTTGGCTTCATAATCCATTAAATTGGTAACATCTTTTATATTGTCTTCACAGTTAAATATTTCTTTTTCCGTATCTGATGTTTTGGTTAATTTAAGTAGTCTTTCCGGAACTTTGATACACTCTAGTATTTGGTTGAATATAAGTGTCATTAATTTTTTTTGTTCATTTTCTTCTTTTTGCTGGCTTATGATTTTTTCAAGTATGATTTTGATTGCTCCTAAGTGATTTTTCATTTCATGAGCCACAGAGGTTGCTAAAAATCCCAATGATGACATTTTTTGTTGATGTGAAAATCTTATATCATCACTTAAATCTCTAATAACTTCGATAATGTATTTTTTTTGCCCAATTTTTAATTCTGCTGCATTTATGTATACATGTTTTTTGTTTAAGTTGCTAAATTCTTGAATAATGTGTATTTTTTTCTCTTTTTTATCACATATCTCTTGGATTGGGCACTGTATGTTTTGTTGATGGCAGGGAAAATTTAAATGGTGAGAGGCTTCATAGCATTTATGCTCTTCATTAAATTTTCCAACCATTTTATAATATTCTTTGTTGGCTATGATAACATTATATTCTTTGTCAATTACTCTTAATCCATCCGGAATACCATCTATGATTTTTTGTAAAAATTTTTCTGTCTCTTGCGTTTCTTTTAAGCTTTCTTCCAAATTATCAAGCATTTTATTAAATGTTTTGGTTAAAAAATCAATTTCATCTTGAAAAATATGAATTTTTTCTTGCTTAACGCGTTTTGAATAATTTCCTTGCGCAATTTCATTGCTGACGCCTGTTAGGTTATTTAATGGAATTAAAATCCAACGTTGAATCAATATCCAAATTAAAATTAAGGCAAGCCCTATTAAAATTGCTCCATAGCCAATAATTTTTAACCCTTGGTAAATTGAGGCGTATTTTTCATTATAGGTTGTTTGCAATCTTTCAATTTCTTTTTTTTCTCTTGAAAGCTCATTTTCTATATTCTTTTCTATAATATTTTTTAAAAGCCCTTCTGAATATTGTAATTTAGGTTCTTTTTTTTGCCAGTTGATTAATTCTTTTTTCAGATGGCTGTTTTCATATATTAAGTTTATATATTGCTGATTTCTGTATATATTGGTTTTTAATTCTTCTTGAATTTTGGTGTCATATATTTCATAAAAAGTATATAAGAAGATTATTGCCGTTGTAATGAAAAATAGTACAATTGCATAAATTAACTTTTTATTTAAACTGACAAACATTGATTTTTCCTTTTTTGATTATATACTTTTTTTTAAAGTATTTTGGTTAATATTTGTTAAAAAGAAAATTGTCAGAATATGAGGTAATGATGAAGAAGAATATAATACAATCAACAGATGCTCATTCAGATATTATAAATTTTGGCAGTGAGGAAAAAATTGCTTTTATTAAACCTGATATGTTGGATGGGCAAAGAATTTGGTCTATATATTCTGCAGACGGCCAGAAAATTGCAGCAACAGACAACAGAGAGTTTGCTTTTATTGTGGCAAGAGAAAATGATTGGAAACCGCAATCTGTTCATTAAAAAAAATGCTCTTAAATTTTTAAGAGCATTTTTTTGTTGTTTTTTTTATTAGAAGTTATCTAATAATGCAAAAATTTCTTGAGCCGAATTCATTTGTCTTAACTTGCTTCTTGTTATTTCATCTTTTAAAATCCTTGAAGCAGATGCTAAAGCCGTTAAATGATCAGCCCCATTTCCTTCCGGTGATAAAAGCATAAATATTAGGTCTACCGGTTTGCCGTCTATAGCTTCATAATCAATGGGAGAATTTAATTTGGCAATAAATCCATATACTTTATCCAGATTATCAAAGCGACCATGCGGCAATGCCGTTCCGTCTCCAAAACCGGTTGAGCCTAAATTTTCACGCTCTAAAATTGTATCAAAGATCGTTCGTTCATCAATGCCTGAAATTTCAGACGCTCTGTTTGCCATATCTTGCAACAGTTGTCTTTTGCTATTGGACTTTAAGCCCAAAAATACACTTTTTTCAGACATTATTTCTGAAAGTTTCATCTTTTATGCCTTTACTTTTGAAATTTATGCTTTGGGTTCTACCCAGCCGATATTACCATCTTTGCGGCGATATACCATGCTGATATGGTTATTTGCACTGTTTTTGAACATTAATGCATTTTCATCAGCCAAATCCATACGCATTACAGCTTCACTTACTGTGCAGACCGGAATGTTAGCTTCTGTTTCCGCAATTGTTAAAGGTGCATCTTCATTGATGTCTAATTCTTCATCTTTTTCAATTAAAGGGAAAATAGCTTGGTTGGCAATTTCTGCCTCATCTAATCCGGCTTTTCCTTTGTGGTCATTGAGTTTGTTTTTATGACGGCGTAAACGTGTTGCAATGTGTTGGTTGGCAGAATCAAATGCTGAATATGGGTCTGCGCAACCTTCGCTTGTGCCTTTTAATACAATGTTTTTTGCAGGATGAACTGTAATTTCAGCTTTGAATTCTTCTCCTTCTTTTGAGAAGGCAACAGTTGCACTAATTGGTGCGTTAAAATATTTATTTACGGCGTTCATCACTCCTTCTTCAACGTGAGAACGTAATCTATCACCAATATCTACTTGTTTTCCTGTTAATGAAATTTTCATAATGCGTTCCTTACAAAATATATTAATTTAAAATCCTTATCTAGGATATATGATATTTTTGCAAATATCAAATGTAGATTTTTATTAACCCCAATATTTAAAAAAGTCAATAAAAACTTCTTATTCCTTTTATGTTAAAGAGTTTCTTTTCTCCCTTTTTCTTTGTGATGATGAGGGAATTTTTAAGGCTTCTCTATATTTGGTAATTGTCCTTCTGGCAATTTGAATCCCTCGTTTGGCCATTTCTTCCACAAGCTTATCATCTGATAAAATTTCTTTGGGAGATTCTTCATCAATCAGTTTTTTTAACAAATGTTTTATACTGGTGGTTGATGTTTGTGTTTCTCCGTCAAAAGTGGTTCCGGCTTGGCTGAAAAAATATTTTAATTCAAATATTCCAATGGGTGTGTGCATATATTTGTTGGTGGTCACACGGCTGATTGTGCTTTCATGCATTTCCGTGCGCTCCGCAATATCTTTTAATGACAAGGGTTTTAGATAGTTTATACCTTTTTCAAAAAATTCATATTGTGCTTTTACAATTTCACTGCTGACAACCAATATACTTGCTGCTCTTTGATGCAAAGATTTTGTTAAAAATTGTGCTGATTTTATTTTTTCTTTTATAAAACTTTTAACTTGTTTTTCTTTGCTTTTGTTTTGAATATTTTGCGCATATTCCATATTGATGATTAAGCGTGGTAGTGATGAATTGTTCATCTCGACATAATATTGACCATATTTGTCTTGTTTTACAAAAACATCAGGTATGATGTATTGCGGAGATGCGATATTATAATCAGCTGTCGGTTTAGGGTTTAGTTCTTTTATGTTTTTGATTAAATTGATGATTTCTGTTTCTGAGCATTGGCATAATTTGGCTAATGTTTTATATTTTTTTTCTGCAAGGATATCTAGATTTTGTAATAAAACGGCATATTTTTTATTAAATATTTTTTTTTCTTGTAATTGAAGTTGCAAACATTCACTTAAATTTTGAGCAAAAATCCCCGTAGGTTCAAATTCTTTGGTTTGTTTTAATATCTTTTCAATATAGTGTTTTGATGTTTTTAGTTGCTCTGATATTTGTTGCAAATCTCCTCTGAAATATCCGGCACCATCTAAAAACTGGCTCAAATATGAGGCTACAAAACAATCTTGCTTTTTTTTGAATTTTATTCTGATTTGTTGCTCTATTTTCTCTTGAAGAGTTTCTTTGCTTGATATTCTTTCTTCTATAAAATCATAGTCTTCTTCATTTCTTTTGGACTTAGATAAATTATATGCTTCCCAGCTGTTTGCATCTATTTGACCATATTCTGTTTGGTCATAACCGGAATCGTCAAATTGTTCATCTATGTTAAAATCTGCTTGAAAGTCTTCTTCTGAAGTGTCTGGATTGTCTATAATATTTGTTTCAAGCTCTTCTTTTTCCAATAATGGGTTGTTTTCAAGCTCTTGGTCAATTAAATCATTGAGTTCTAAATTGGATAATTGTAATAAATTTATGGCTTGTCGGAGCTGCGGGGTCATTAATAGTGACTGCGATTGCCTTATTTCTAGTTTAGGAATAATCGCCATAACTTCCTCGCTTGATTTTTACATGGAAAAATTGTCACCGAGGTAAACTTTTCTCACGTCGGCATTGTTGACAATTTCTTCCGGTGTCCCTTCCATCAAGACTGTACCGCCGTGTAATATGTATGCTCTATCTGTTATATCCAAAGTTTCTCGAACATTGTGATCTGTTATTAAAACACCTAAGCCGCGGTGCTTTAGTTGTGAAACCAAATTTCTGATTTCTCCCACGGCAATCGGGTCAATACCTGCCAAAGGTTCATCAAGCAAAATAAAATGCGGTTGGCTGGCTAAAGCGCGGGCGATTTCCAAACGTCTTCTTTCACCGCCGGATAAAGCAATTGCCGGAGATTTTCTTAAATGTGCAATTGAAAATTCGGATAACAATTCTTCTAACATATTTTCTCTTTGGCTTTCATCATCAATGACAATTTCCAAAATAGATTTAATGTTATCTTCAACGCTTAAGGCTCTGAATATGGACGCTTCTTGCGGCAGATAGCCAATTCCCATTCTTGCACGGCGATACATCGGCAAATTGGTAATATCTTGACCGTCAATATGAACATCTCCATAGTCTGGAGTAATCAAGCCTGTGACACAATAAAAACAGGTGGTTTTACCGGCTCCGTTAGGGCCAAGCAAGCCAACAGCTTCACCGCGCTTGATGTTTAAAGAAACATTACGCAAAACAGGGCGGTTTTTATATTTTTTGCCGATGTTAAATACTTCTAATTTTGAAACCGGTACTGATGATGTTATGCTCATTATTTTTTTCCTTTATTTATCTTTTTTCTTCTCTTTGAATATTCCGGAGACTCTTCCTTTAGAAGTTTTTCCTGCAATAATACGGCTTTTTCCTGTGTTTAGATTTGTTTCTGCAAAGTCACCTTTTAGTTTATTGCCCTGTTGGTCAATTAATACATTGTCAAACAATTTAATGACCCCAATTTTAGGCAAATACAAGCCTTTGTCTGCCCAAACCGTTGCATCTTTGGTGATGATTTTGACTTTATTGTATATTTCAACTTTGTCCATCACCATTTTATTTTGGTTATCTTTTATAAAAAAAGCAATCATTTTTTGAGAATAAATTTGGTTGTTTTCTTTATCTACGGCATGTACATTTCCTAAGGCAACGGCTTTTTGTGCCTGCGGGTAATAGGTAATGCTTTCTTCTGCCGTAATTTCTTCTTTTGGAGTTTTTAGTTTTGCCGGTGTGCCTTTTAAAATTGCGGCATCGGTTGATATGTCATAGTCTAAAGTATTGCCATAAGCATTAGCATCTTCAGATGTTAAAATAACATTTCCTTTGGCATGGACTTCTGTGATTGTGCTTTTTTTGGTTGTATCATTCTTTGCATAATAAGCTTCCATTTGATCTGCTTTGATGCTCATGTTTTCTTTGGTGGCAATGGCATTACCCGTTGCGGTCATTTTTTGTGCGTTTGAATCCCAGGTTACTTCTTTTTCCGCATCTAAGGTAATATATTGAGCATAGCTTACGCTTGCTTGGATTAATGCTAAAATAAATAATATATATTTAGTCATTTTTTGGTTTTCCTTTTAAAAATTTTTCATCTAATTTTATAAAAGTTTTTCCCTTAAAGGTTATAATCCCTGTATTGTTGTCAAAAGAAAAACCTTCAGAGGTTAATTCTCCCATTTCTCCTTGTCCAAAAACAGGCGTGTTGCTTTGAGCAATATTTGTCTGAAAATTATAATCTATCTTTTGGGTTTCCATATTTATTCCCATTGAATGGTATATTTGGACATTTTCTACTAATTCTATGATATTATCTTTTTGATTATAGTATCCAACCGGAGATTTGATGTTTATCCAATCTGTTTCTGAAATGGGCATAATACCGTCTGGATTAATTAGTTTTATTAATTTTGAACCAGGAGAGGTTTCATCAATGTTTTTGGCGGTAAAATTGTGGACACGGTTGTTCTTATCTGTGATATTGAGTTCTGTATCTTCAATATGCAGTTTTTCCAATTCTCCTTTTTTAGGAAGAGTTACATCAAGTAAGAATGTTTTTCCATCATCTTGTATTTTGGGAAAAATTAAAATTAAACCAATAAATATTGCAGCAAAACTCGGTAAAATTAATTTTGCTTTTTTTACAAGAAGAGAATGCTTGTTTATTTTTTGTTTTTCTTGTTTTTTATAAGCCTCTTCATTGAAAAGAGAATCTATTTCTTTTATATCTACCAAACTTACATAGCTCCGACTCTAAGGCAGTCATGCATATGAATTATGCCAATGGGTTTTCCATCTTGCAAGGCAAACAATTGGGTTATACCTTTTCCGGTGGTGTGCATTATTTTTAAGGCTTCAACAACTAAAATGTTTGGCGAAATGGTTCTTGGATTTTTGGTCATAACTTCTTCTGCTCTTTTTTCTAAAATGTCAGCAGATAAATGGCGTCTTAAATCACCATCGGTGAACATACCGATTAGTTTTCCTTCTTTATCTATGATACCAACGCAGCCTAACATTTTTGAAGACATTACTTCCAGTGCATCGTACATCTTTGTATCTGCATAAACAATCGGAAGTTCATCTCCCGTATGCATAACATCAGAAACTTTTGTTAAAAATGCACCTAATTTACCTCCGGGGTGTCTTTGTTTGAAATCTGTTTTGGTAAAACCTTTTCTTTCTAAAAGTCTTATGGCTAAAATATCTCCTAAAACCATAGTGGCGGTTGTGGATGAGGTGGGGGCTAAGCCCAATGGACAAGCTTCTCCATCATCTGGAAGCAATAAAAGAATATCTCCTGCTTTTCCCAAAGTGCTCATTGGATTTTTTGTAATGGCAATGAGTTTGATGCCATATCTTTTGCAATATAAAACAATATCTGATAATTCTTTTGTTTCACCGCTGTTTGATATTGCCATAACACAATCTTGTGTTGTGAGCATTCCCAAATCACCGTGGCTGGCTTCTGCCGGATGAACAAAGAATGAAGGTGTTCCGGTTGAGGCTAAGGTTGCGGCAATTTTAGAGCCAACATGACCAGATTTTCCCATGCCGGTTACAATAACTCTGCCTTTTATATTTTGCATTAAATCCAAGGCTTGAGTCAAATGATCATCAAAGCTGTTTTGCATTATACGCAAGGCTTCTATTTCTTTTTCAATTGTTCTTTGTGCTGAGATTATATCCAAATTTTCACTCATCTTAATAACCCATAGCTGTTTTAATCAAGCACAGAGACTATTCTTTAATTTTATGAAAAGCAAGTTTTTTTTTATTGTTTTATGCATCTTTTTAGACTCAAATAGACTCAAAATGCAACGCTTGTTCGTTTTGGTAAGCCGTGCGAGGCGAGTCTTTTGTTCGTGTTTCGTTGAGGTTAAAGAAAGAGAATATAAAAAAATAGACTCAAAATGATAAAAATTGCATTTTAGGGGTTGACTATTTTGTTATCTCAATCTACTATGCCGAGACTCAATTTAGAGGGAGGGCATAGGTGTGTCCTTTTTACTTGTTTGAAAATTGAGTATTTTGTTTAACATTTATAACACTTAAGGAAATTGTGATGCCTACAATTAATCAGTTAATTCGTAAATCACGAACACCAAAAGTCAAGAGAAACAAAGTTCCGGCTTTGAAAGCTTGCCCACAAAAACGCGGTGTTTGTACAAGGGTTTACACGACTACCCCGAAAAAACCGAACTCCGCTTTACGTAAAGTGGCTCGCGTACGTTTAACAAACGGCTTTGAAGTAATCAGCTATATCCCTGGTGAAGGTCATAACTTGCAAGAACACTCAGTGGTGCTGATTAAAGGCGGACGCGTTAAAGACTTGCCTGGTGTTCGTTATCATATCATCCGCGGTACTTTGGATACTCAAGGTATTGCTAAACGTCGTCAACGTCGTTCTTTGTACGGCGCAAAGAGACCTAAATAGGAGAAATGAATAATGTCACGTCGTCATAGCGCTGTTAAAAGAGTTGTATTACCTGATGCTAAATATGGTGATAAGGTAGTAACAAAATTTATTAATAACATTATGGAGCATGGTAAAAAAGCTGTTGCTGAAAAAATTGTTTATTCAGCTTTTGATATCTTGGCTCAAAAAACCAAACAAGAAGCATTAAAAGTTTTCTTTGACGCTCTTGAAAATGTTAAACCTGTTGTTGAAGTTAGATCTCGCCGCGTTGGTGGTGCTACTTACCAAGTTCCTTGCGAAGTTAGAGCTGAACGTCGTCAAGCTTTGGCTATTCGTTGGATTAAAGAAGCTGCATTGAAACGCTCTGAAACAACAATGACAGAAAGACTCGCTAACGAATTGTTAGATGCTGCAGCTAATAAAGGTTCTGCCGTTAAGAAACGTGAAGATACCCACAGAATGGCTGAAGCTAATAAGGCTTTCTCTCACTACAAATTCTAGTTCTAACTTTAATATAGGGAAAAAAACATGGCTCGTACACATAAACTTGAAATGTACAGAAACATCGGTATCATGGCTCACATTGATGCCGGTAAAACAACGACTACAGAGCGTATCCTATATTATACAGGTGTGAACCATAAAATCGGTGAAACCCACGAAGGTGCCGCTACCATGGACTGGATGGAGCAAGAACAAGAGCGTGGTATTACTATTACCTCTGCTGCTACAACTTGCTTCTGGAAAGGCCACAGAGTAAACATTATCGATACTCCGGGCCACGTGGACTTCACCGTTGAAGTTGAACGTTCTTTGCGCGTTTTGGATGGTGCCATCACCGTGTTCGACTCCGTTGCCGGTGTTGAACCTCAATCCGAAACCGTATGGCGTCAAGCTGATAAATATGGTGTACCTCGTATTTGCTTCTGCAACAAAATGGACCGTATCGGTGCCAACTTCTATCGTTGCTTGGATATGATCGTTGACCGCTTGGGTGCTCGCCCGTTGGCTTTGCAATTGCCAATCGGTGCTGAAGCCGAATTCACAGGCGTTGTCGATTTGTTGCGTATGAAAGCTATTGTTTACACTGGTGATACTGCAGATTCTCCGATTGAGGAAAGAGATATTCCGGCTGACTTGAAAGACAAAGCTGAAGAATATCACCATGCTTTGATTGAAACTGCTGTTGAACAAGATGAACAAGCAATGGAAGATTATCTTGAAGGTAAAGAAATCTCTATCGAAACATTGAAAAAATGCATCCGTAAAGGTACATTGGCTCAAGATTTCGTTCCTGTTCTTTGCGGTACCGCATTCAAAAACAAAGGTGTTCAACCTTTGCTTGATGCTGTTATCGACTACTTGCCTTCTCCTCTCGATATCCCGTCAATTAAAGGTGTTAAACCCGGCACGGATATCGAAGAAGAAAGACATCCTGCTGATGATCAACCTTTGGCTGCTTTGGCATTCAAAATCATGAACGACCCGTTCGTTGGTTCTTTGACATTTACCCGTATTTATTCCGGTACTATGACTGCCGGTTCTTATATCTATAACTCTGTTAAAGATAAGAAAGAACGCGTTGGTCGTATGTTGTTGATGCACGCCAACAAACGTGAAGATTTGAAAGAAGCTCATGCAGGCGATATTATCGCTTTGGCAGGTTTGAAAGATACCACTACAGGTGATACCTTGTGCGACCAAAGCAAACCTATTGTTTTGGAAAACATGGAATTCCCTGATCCGGTTATCGAATTGGCTGTTGAGCCAAAAACTAAAGCCGATGTTGAAAAAATGGGCTTGGCTTTGTCTCGTTTGGCTATGGAAGACCCGTCTTTCAAAGTTTCTTCTGATCCGGATTCCGGTCAAACCATCATCAAAGGTATGGGTGAATTGCACTTGGAGATTATCGTTGATCGTTTGAAACGTGAATTCAAAGTTGAATGCAATGTCGGTGAGCCTCAAGTTGCTTATCGTGAAACATTTACCAAACCTTGCGATATCGAATACACCCACAAGAAACAATCTGGTGGTGCCGGTCAGTTCGCTAAAGTTAAAATCAAATTTGAACCGATTGAAGGTTACAATGGTTTTGAATTTGAAAACACTGTTGTCGGCGGTAACGTACCAAAAGAATACATCCCGGGTGTTGAAAAAGGTTTGCGTTCGGCTATGGATGCCGGTGTTATTGCCGGATATCCGGTCAGCGGCGTAAAATGTACCTTGTATGATGGTGCATATCACGAAGTTGACTCTAACGTAATGTGTTTTGAAATTGCTGCTCGTGCTGCCTTCCGTGAAGGTATGCGCCAAGCTAACCCGAAACTTCTTGAACCGGTAATGAAAGTTGAAGTCGTTACTCCGGAAGAATATATGGGTGATATCATCGGTGACTTGAACTCTCGCCGCGGTATGGTTAACGGTATGGATCAACGCGCTAATGCTCGCGTTATCGATGCTCAAGTTCCATTGGCTAATATGTTCGGTTACGTTAACACATTGCGTTCTTTGTCTCAAGGTCGTGCACAATTCACCATGGTGTTTGATCACTATGCTGAAGTGCCGAAGGATATTGCTGATAAGGTAAAAGCCAAAAACGCATAGTAAAATTTCGTTTTTATAGGGCATCTAGAGCGATTTTGTTCAGGCTCAAAAAATTCATGTACTTCAATGTACACTAAAATTTTTTTCGCTTTCAAAATCACTCTACCTGCTCCTCTAAAAACAAATTTTGGTTTGTTGGAAATATGGGGTTAGTTTTGAGAAATTGTACGCTAAGATTTTTCTCACTTTAATAATCACTCTATCTTCCTCGCCAAAAACAAAATTTTGACTAATTTTATTTTTTTTATTTTAATTTTTTTATTTGGAGAAATCTAAATGGCAAAAGAGAAATTTGAGCGCAATAAGCCTCACTGCAACATTGGAACCATTGGTCACGTAGACCACGGTAAAACAACCTTGACAGCTGCAATTACA
>CASFJL010000017.1 GCA_949295005.1 uncultured Pseudomonadota bacterium
AGGGCGAGTTTTGTTTGTTTAAGGTTAAGACGAGCTTGTTTTTTGTTTAGCATATTTCAACTCCTTTTATCTGTTTATGTTACAGTTTGAAAAACCGCCCAAAGGAGAACCCTCAAGGCGGTGGAGCTGAAAAACTGTACGAAATCAGTCGCCCTTATTCGACCTAAAAAGGCTTATATCGGGCACTCCACCAAAGGTGGATTTTTTTCGTAAGATGTTTTTCAGACACCACAGATTATCTCTAATTTGCAAGGCGTATTGTAAAGAGAATAAGAAAAAAGGCAAATATTTTTTTGTGAACGAGGTACAAAACACTCCCTAACCGTCATGCTGAATTTATTTCAGCATCTCATAAAAGAGACCCTGAAACAAGTTCAGGGTGACAGTGCGAGTGGTATGTTCAGGGTGACAGTTGGAGTGGTGTGTTCAGCATGACAATAAGAAAAGAAATTTTCAAGGCACTGAAGACGCGCCAAGTACAAAGAGAGCATCGCGGCTTTAAGGCACTGCCAGAGTGGCAATCTAACTAATGCGATTAAGCTGGCTCAGCTTGCGATCAAACGCGTTGCATTTGTCAGAGGAGTTTGCGGGAATTAAGAGCCAATTGCAATGTGCCTTCATCCATATAATCAAGCTCTGCGCCCATCGGAATACCTTGCGCCAGAGTGGTTATTTTGAGCGGCAAGTCCTTTAATCTGGATAAAAGGTAGTGTGTGGTTATTTGGCCGTCAACGGTTGCCGGCAAGGCTAAAATCACCTCTTTTATTTCTTCTTTAGAAATTCTTTCTATCAGGGCATCAATATTCAAATCTTCGGGCGTAATTCCGTCCAGAGCAGATAAAATACCACCCAAGACGTGGTATTTGCCCTTGAAAAAAGAAATCCTCTCCATGGCCCATAAATCGGCCACATCTTGCACCACGCATAAAATATGCGATTCTCTGGCCGCAGAAGAGCAAATAGAGCAGGGCGAGGTTGTATCAAAATTGCCGCAAATTTCACAAGTTTTGATGTTGTTTGCCACATCATTCATTGCTTCAATTAAAGGCAACAAAAGAGTTTCTTTCTTTTTAATGAGCTGCAAAACAATCCTTCTTGAGGAGCGTGTCCCCAAAGAAGGAAGTTTGGCAACCAGTTTAATTAATTTTTCAATATCTTGACCGGCCATAATATTTCAGCTTAGAAAGGGAGTTTCAATCCGGGGATGTTCAAACCGCCGGTTACAGAAGAAATGGTTTTGTTCAAGTTTTCATCAACCTTAGATTTGGCATCATTATAAGCAGCCATAATTAAATCTTCCAAAATATCAACTTCATCTGGGTTAATTAAAGATTTATCAAGCTCAATTTTTTTCATTTCAAACTTGCCGTTTAAGGTAACATTAACCATACCGCCGCCGCTAGAGCCGTTAACTTCTTCCTGAGCGGCTTTTTCTTGAGCTTCTTCCATTTTCTTTTGCATCATTTGAGCTTGTTTCATAATACCTTGAATATTCATCATGTTAAATGTCCTCATCAAAGAAAGTTTCAGATTCGTCAGAAGACTCAACGCCTTCTTCCTCTTCAATTTGTTTAATACGGGTTAAAATATCAATTTTAGAGCCTTTGAATTCAGCCAAAATAGCTTTAACCAAAGGATATTCGGAAATGCTTCTTTTGTTTTCTTCTTCTTTTTCATGCTCTTTGGCGGCAATAGTTTGTCCCATTTGTCCGCGAAGAGTTTCAATTTTCCAATTTTTGCCGGTTGCTGTTTCCAGCTCTTTATGAAAATTTAAGATAAAATCATTGGAGATTTTGTCAGAAATCGTCATTTTTATAAAGCCGTCGGCAAATTCTTGAATGGCAATATCGTTTTTAATGGCATAAGAAAGCAACATTTTTTTATGTGCTTCAAAATATTGAGCCATTTCTTCCGGAGAAGCAAAAGAAACAAAATTTGGATTTTGGGTTGTGCTTGGTGTGTCAACGTCTTCTCTATGCCTAAAAACGGGAGCGGCGGCTAAAGATTCATTTTTTTTTTCAACAATAGGGGTTAAGCTAGAGTTTTTTTTTACGTCATTCAAAAGTTCAAAAGGTGTTGGCAAAGATGCGGAATATGCCACACGGATTAAAATCATCTCCAAAGCATCTATTTGCACCGGAGCCAAGGCCAACTCGCTCATACCTTTAATGAGCATTTGCCATATTTTAGATAAAATGGCAATAGAAACAGAAGAAGAAAGACTTTGGCACAAATTTTTTTCTGCTTCAGAAAGGTTGTCATCGGTTAAAGAGCTTGGCACAATTTTGGCTTTGGCAACCATATGCGTGATATTAATCAAATCTTGCAACAAGGTTGTGGGGTTTGCCCCGTTTTTATATTGTTCTTTAATATTGGTTAAAACAGCATCGGTTTTGCCATTAATTAAATCTTGAAAAAGGCTGAAAGTTTGATTTCTGTCTGCCAAACCAATCATATTTTTAACCACGTCAGCGGTAATTGTTCCCGAGCTCAAAGAAATGGCCTGATCCAACAAAGAAAGACCGTCACGACAAGAACCGTCAGCCGCTTTAGCAATCATGGTTAAAGCCTCATCTTCGGCGCTCAAACCTTCTTTGGCAATAATGTTTTTGAAGTGGTTAAACAAGGTATCAACGGTCAATCTTTGCAAGTCAAAGCGTTGACAACGAGACAAAACCGTAACCGGAACTTTTCTAATTTCAGTTGTTGCAAAAATAAACTTCACATGAGAAGGAGGCTCTTCCAAAGTTTTGAGCAAGGCATTGAAAGCGCTTTTGGAAAGCATATGAACTTCGTCGATGATATAAACTTTATAACGAGCATTTGTGGGTTTATAGCGCACCCCATCCAAAATTTCTCTAATATCATCCACACCGGTACGAGAAGCCGCATCAAGCTCTAAAACATCAATATGTCTGCCTTCAGAAATAGCACGACAATTTTCACAAACACCGCAAGGCTTGGTGGTTGGGCCGTCATGAGCATCTGGACCGATGCAGTTTAAGGCTTTGGCAATAATTCTGGCTGTTGTGGTTTTTCCCACACCGCGGATACCGGTTAAAATATAAGCGTGATGAAGTCTGTTGTTTTTAATGGCATTGGTCAGAGTTTGCACCAAAGCATCTTGCCCGAGCAAATCATCAAAGGTCTGCGGGCGATATTTTCTGGCTAAAACCACATATTGATTATTTTGAGTATCTTCAAGCATAGAAACAAACTTCATATTAAAACGGTGGAGGACATATAGCCTTGATTAAAATCGTTACGGCTGCTTTCTTCCGAACCTGACCGGATTGGCGAAAAATCAACCCAATGTCCTCCTTTGGCTAATATTGCTAAAATTCATCAGAATTTCAAGCATAATTTAACTATTTTACCAAAATTTATTATTCACCGACAAAAATATTCATTTTTTTCAAACTTCTTTTAATGCTGTCTTTTTGTTCTTCTTCATCAAAAGAGAACTTATTTTTAAGAGTTTGCCCATAAATCAGTGTCTGAGCCAAATTTGGGTCTTTGCCAAAAATAAGAGGGGTTTTATATTCCGGAGAAATATAAATATCGGTTATGTCAGAAGATATATTTTCTTGAGAAAATCTTTTGGGAGCTTCTTGTACAACAACATCACCTTGTTTTTGCACTTCTACAATATCCAAACTATGTTGATTTCTGCCGTTTTCAAACAAGCGGAACATACCGTTAATTCCGACATAACCGTCCGGATTGGTAATTGTTGGTACAAAGTTAGCTGGGTCTTGGTTAGCCAAAGCATTACTCAAAGCCACGGCGTCATATCCCAAAGCATAAAGTGCTTGAGGTTTTTGCCCAAAGACATAGGTATATTTATTGATAAAATAAGAGCTATGTTTTCTGGAAATGGCAGGATACCAGCTTCCATAAACAGTTGTTTCATTATTTAAATTAGCATTTTCCCAAATAGATGTTCCCAAAAATTTAACGTCGGGAGCAAACACGTCATAATAACCAAACATGGCAATAGCAGATTTTAATCTGGCGCCGGTTTCAGGAATAAGAACCATATCAAAATCAACTTCACCTAAAGTGTCATGAGAAGCAATTCTTTTTAAGGCTTTGGCAGATTCAGCATCACCGTTATCTGCTTTTGCTTTAAGATTATTTTTTAATTTTTGCATTCTTTGAGAGCGCACGTCATAATCTGTCATCTGTCTTAATATTTGAGAAAAATCAGATATATTTGGGGGATAAAAAGCAATGCGAGTGATGGCAATATGGTTTTTTTGCGCAGCTTTAACGGCAGCTTTTGCAACGGTAATGCCCGTAGCGTTGTCAGGCAAGAGCAAAGCCAAACGAGAACGTCCTTTTTGAGCCGCATAAGAAACAATACGCTCTACTTGTTCATCAACCAACAAGCCAAGTGTATAAACACTGGGTTGCAAAACATCTTCAGAGGTTGAAAAAGCAATAACCGGAATGTTTTTTTTGGTTGTTTGTTGAGAAATTGCTTGCACGGAAGAGCTTTTCAAAGGTCCGATAATAACCTGAGAATTTTGGTTTAAAGCGTTTTCAATAGCAATTCTGGCGCCTTCATCAGTGCTTTTGGTATCATAATACTGCAAAATAAGATTAGGATTTTTAACATCTTCCAAAGCCAGCATTGTAGCGTTTTTCAAGCCGTTTCCATAGCGAGAAGCATTACCGGTTAAAGGCAACAAAACACCAACTCTAAAACTGGATTGTTTTGAAAGAGAAACTTCATCATAATCCGTAGATAAAGTATCAGCGCCGCTTGCGGATATTGAATTTGTTGTTGAGCAAGCAGAAAGCATCATTAAAAAGGAAAATAAAGAAAAAATTTTAAACACGAGCTTTTCATCCCAAAAAAAACATTGTTTTGTTATATAACTGTTTTATAAATATAATCAAAGTAAATTAAAAAATGCCTAATGTAAAGAGACAGAAAATGAAAAACGGTTTATATATAGTCGCCACCCCAATCGGAAATTTGAGTGATATATCTTCACGAGCCATAGAAACGCTAAGCCAAGCAGATATCATTGCCTGTGAGGATTCTCGAGTGACCAAAAAACTTTTTTCTTTGCTTGGAATAAGTTTGCAAAAAACTTTTATCACACTTCATGACCACAATGAGGAAGACAGAGCCCAAATCATCATTGATTACATCAAAGAGGGAAAATCAGTGGCTCAAGTGAGTGACGCAGGTTCTCCTTTAATCTCTGATCCGGGGTATAAATTAATAAAAGAATGTAAAAAACAAGATATATTCATTACAACCATTCCAGGCTGTTGTGCTTTAATTTCTGCACTTCAATTATCAGGCTTGCCCACTAATAAATTTATGTTTGCCGGATTTATTCCCAATAAAGAAAAAGCCAGAAAAGAGTTGTTTGAAAAATATAAAAATTTAGACGCCACGCTGATTTTTTATGAAACGGCGCAAAGAATAGAAAAAAGCCTGATTGCTGCACTTGAAGTTTTTGGCAACAGAGAAATGTCTGTCGCCAGAGAAATCAGTAAAATTTATGAAGAATGCTTAACCGCCTCGGCAGAAGAATTGTTACACCATTTTAGAGAAAACGAGCCCAAAGGAGAAATGGTGTTTATGGTTTCTCCGGCAGATAAAGAAGAAAGCTTAAATCTGGATTTAGATGAAATATTAATAAAAAAAATGCAAAATATGAGCTTGAAAATGGCGGTAAAAGAGGTTGTTGAAGAATATCATTTAAATAAAAATGAGGTTTATGAAAAGGCTCTGCAAATAAAAAATGCAAACAAATTATAGTAAAGGAAAAAAGGCAGAATATATGGCTTTGCTTTATTTGTTGAGCAAAGGATATCGTTTTGTGGCAAAAAATTACATAACCGGCAGAGGTACACAGGCCGGAGAAATTGACCTGATTGTCAAAAAAGACAATATGTTGGCTTTTGTAGAGGTCAAAGAAAGACAAACTTTAGAAGCTGCCGCTTATGCCATTTCAGAAAAGCAACAACAACGCTTGATTAAGGGCGCGGAAGCCTTTTTGCAACAAAACCCGCAATATCAAAATTTTGATATTCGTTTTGACGCCGTCTTAATTAAATATCCGTTCCATATCACGCATATAAAAAACGCTTGGATGGTTTAAGCTATTTTAGAGCTCTTGACATTGTTAAGCAAATCTTGCTTTGATAAGGTGAAATTGCTGTCAATCCAGAGTTTTTCCAACTCGTCTAAGGTTTTGCCGATATTAAGGTTTCCTTCAATTCCCAAAGCAATAATATCTTGACCGCGAACAGGTAAAACCGGTATTTCTGCATTTTTGATGTTTTCTAATATATTAACCCAATCAGGCAATATTTTTTGTTGTAATGATTGTTCAATAATCAATTTATCACAGGCAAAATTTTTGCCATGCAAATAAATCATTTTCATCAGAGCATTTTTATTTGTAAAATCTTCCAAAGAAACAGATATTTTTGCCAAATCAACAAAATCTAATTTTTGTTTTTTACTAAATTTCATTCTGGTAGCAATGCTGTTGGCAAAAGTTTCATCAGGCGTAAACAAGATAAACAAACGCACAATCGGATTTTTTTCAATCAGGTTGGTGTTTAATTTTTCAGACAAGAAGCGCAAAGCTTGAATATTTTTAACATCTGGTCTGGGCAAAATATAGCTCAAAATTTCATTATCAGCCATAATGGTAATGGTTTCGGCCACTTTAGGCGTAACTAAAATTTTCAAAAGCTCATCACGGATTCTTTCCATAGAAAGCTCTTGCAAACCTTCGGCATTTTCAACGCAGGCTTCCAAAGCTTTTTTGTTGATAGGTGTTTTAGAAAAAATAGAATAAAAGCGGAAAAAACGCAAAATTCTGAGATAATCTTCTTTAACGCGCTGGGAAGCATTTCCAATAAAACGAACAATACCGTTTTCAAGGTCTTCAATACCGTTATAATAATCAAACACATTGCCGTTTTCATCAGCATAAACGGCGTTGATGGTCAAATCGCGTCGGCCGGCATCAGTTTCCCAATCGGTAGTGAACTCAACTTCGGCATGTCTTCCGTCGGTTGAAACATCTTTTCTTAAAGAGGTTACTTCCAAAACTTCATTATCAATCAAAACGCCGACAGTTCCATATTTAATACCCAAAGGAATAGTCTTGATGTCAGATTCTTCACAAGCCTCCACAAGCTCATCAGGGCTCAAATCAGTAGCCAAGTCCAAATCAAATCCATCCATTCCGGCAATCACATCACGAACGGAACCTCCGACAAATCTTAATACACCGCCGTGAGTTTCCACCGCCTTAAAGAGTTTAAGGACATTTGGGTTTTTAATAAGCTTATGAACATCTATATAGTTATCTTTCATCATTTTGTTTTAATCCATAAATTTTTTTCTAGAAATTAACAGTTTTTAGATATATTTCAAATATTATTATCAAATAATTTGATAATTTTTAGCTAAGAAAGAATGTAAATATGAAAAAATTTTTATTTTTGACCGGATTCCTTTTGGCTTCAACCGCTCAAGCCGCCCAAGTTCCGACCGAGATTGGTGAATATGATGATTGGGTAGCCTACTATTATCAAGATGCCTCCGGCTTAACTTGTTATATGGCTTCTACCCCAAAAAGAGATGAAGGAAAATATACCAGCCGCGGAAATATTTATACCGTAATCACACACCGCCCGAATGATAAAAGTTACGATGTTGTGAATATTACGGCCGGATACACTTATAAACCGGAATCAAAGGTAGAAATCAAAATCGGTAATCAGACTTTTGATAAATTGTTTGTAAACGGAGATAAAGCTTGGGCCACTTCTGAAAAAACAGATAAAGAGATTGTTGCTGCCATGAAAAGAGGCTCTCGAATGATTGTTCACGGTGTTTCAAGCAAAGGCACCAAAACCAAAGATACTTATTCTTTAGCCGGCTTTTCTCAAGCTTATAAAGCAATCAGCGCAAAATGCAGAAAGAAATAAGCAATGAGCGATAAAAAAGAACTGATTGGTCTGTCAAAAGAAGAATTGGCGCAAGAAATTGCCAACATCGGTGAAAAACCGTTTAGAGCCAAACAAGTATGGCAGTGGTTGTATCATCACGGTGTGACAGATTTTGAAAAGATGAGCAACTTAAGCAAAGATTTGCGCGCTAAGCTGGCAGAAAAATTTACTATTACACGCCCAAAAATCGTAACCGAACAAATATCTTCAGACAAAACGCATAAGTGGTTGTTAGAATTTGCCGATGGACAGAGAATAGAAACCGTTTACATTCCCGAAGAGGATAGGGGAACGGTTTGCATCTCTACACAAGTGGGTTGCGCCGTTGGTTGTACCTTTTGCCATACCGGTTCTCAAAAAATCACCCGCAATTTAACCGCCGGAGAAATTGTTTCTCAGTTTTTGGTGGCAAGAGATGCTTATAATGAATGGCCCACGCCAACCGATGAAGTCAGATATTTATCCAATATTGTTGTTATGGGCATGGGAGAACCGCTTCATAATAAAGAAAATACTTTTAAGGCCTTAAAGATTTTATCAGACGGAGATGGCGTTGCCATTTCTCGCCGCAAAATCACATTATCAACATCAGGCATTGTGCCGCATATTGCAGATGTTGCAAGTGAGTTAGGCTGCAGATTAGCCATTAGCTTGCATGCATCAAATAATGAGCTTCGTACCAGAATTATGCCCATTAATAAGAGATATCCGATAGAAGATATTTTGACCGCTTGCCAAGAGTTTCAAAAAAGAGCAGGGAACTGCAAATATATCACTTTTGAATATCTGTTGTTAAACGGATTAAACGATTCGATAGAAAATGCGCATGAATTGGTAGATTTAATGAAAAAATATAAAATTAATGCCAAGTTTAATTTAATTCCGTTTAACCCGTGGCCGGGGTGCGATTATCAGCCATCATCCAACAACAGAGCTCAAGCTTTTTCAAAAGAGCTTGGCAAATTTGGCTATGCCGCCCCCATTCGTGTGGCAAGAGGACAAGATATTTTAGCCGCTTGCGGACAATTAAAGTCTAAAAAGGAAAAAGAAAAGGAGCTATAATAAAAGCTCCTTTTTAATATCTTTCTCTAGAACCACGTTCAAGTTCCAAAAGACGCATATTTTGCTGCCTTTGTCTTTGTTGTTCATATTCTCTGATTCTTTTTTCTCTTTGTCTGGCTTCTTCCGGAGTTTCTCTGTGGTTAGCATTAATTTCTTTAATAGCATTAATTCTGCGGATAACTTCTTGCGTGTTCATTCCTTCAACCAGACTTCTGATTTCGTTCACAATATTTTGAGGTGTTAAACTTTTTTGAATAAGGCTCAAATTCAAAAACTGTTCATTGGCAATCACACGGTTGATTTCCACTTCCAAATTTTCATCATAAAAATCTTCATCTTCATCAGGATTATAGTTAGGCAAAGTTTTCATTGTTCCGTGAAGAATTTTGACAATATATTTTTTAAATTGCTTGGCAACCAACTTGATAAAGTTTGGTTTTGTTACTGTCTGATTTTTTGAAGCACGCATTAAAGAAAACAATAAAAGATTTTTCAAATATCTTTTTTGTGCCGGTTTAAGCGGAATATTGGTTTTTATTCCGTCTTTAACCATTGCCAAAATTTCTTGCCGCTCTTTATCAAATTTGTGTAAATCATCCATGTCTCAATCTTTCATAAAGAAACAAGAAGATAATATCACAAATTTAGCAGAAGGAAAAGAGGGAAAAATCACAATTTTTGTTGTTCTACAAAAGGTTTGAAATAAGCACACACTTTTTCATAAACTTCTTTTTTGAATTCTACAACCCGTTTGGGAGCATCTTCAATCTCAATCCATTCAAAAGCCTGAAATTCAATCTCTTGAGGATTGGTTTTAAAATTAATCTCATCATCTGTTCCCAAATGCAAAAAGAGCGTCCAAAATTGTTCTTGTCCAATATTTTTGCGTCCGAGTTTTTTGAATTTTTCTATAACCTCTTCAGAAAATTTATATTTCAGAGGATGTGGATATTGGCAAATGAGTTTAACATTTACAAGACCGGTCTCTTCTTTTAACTCGCGATAAGCGGCCTCAAGGGGTGTTTCTCCTTCTTCAATTCCGCCTTGAGGAAATTGCCAGTTAAAATCATAATTTTCAACGCGCTGACAAGAAAGAACTTTTCCTTGATTATTGCAAACAATAATACCGGCGTTTTTTCTATACAATTCTACCATTTTTTATTCCACAACCAAATTAGACACGGGAACAAGAGCAAAAGGTCTTTCAATAGAGGTAATATTTTGCTCTTTCATTTGTTCATAAGAAAGCTGAGGAGAAAAAGTCTCAACCCAGTTTTTTAAAGAAGTAATGACAATAGGTTTTGGCATAGCCACAATCAGCACTTCACCTCTAGTTTTAGCAATTTTTTCCGCTTCAAAAATCAAGTTTTGTATAGTTTCAGGAGAAATATCTTCGCTAATGACAATATCAGCTCTTTTTCTGGCCAAGTTATTTTCTAGCATAGAATCAAGCAAATTTTCTTTTGTAGAGTCAATCATTAATAAGCCTCTTTGACTAAGCTCCTGCATTGCTGTTTGCACTTGTTGTTGTGTTGTTTCATCAATCATACCATCTACCACAAGGACACCGCCGATAGGGGCTCCGGCAGCAATCACGTTATAAAACCGTTGCATATTTTCTTCAATAGAAGCGGTTAGCCCTAAAGAAAGCGGTCCGTTATCAGCTTTTAACACGTTTTTAGAGGCTAATAACAAATCCATATAAGTTTCATGCCCAAGCTTTCTTGCCATAGAAATTTTTTCAGCCCGATTAACGGTATATGGAGAAAAAGATAAAGAAACATTGGATGGCAAAGATTTAGTAACGGCATCAAAGACGTGGTCATCAATTCCGATATTCTTAAAAATAATAGCTACTTTATAAAAATTAGGAGCAATATTTTCATGTTTACCATATGCAATCCAAGGTTTTTTGCCGTTAGGACCAATTTTTGGCAAGATAAAATTTTGTTTTTTTTCAGAAAAATCAGGATGATTTGTAATAAATTCCAGAGAAGAAAGATTGTTTTCTTGTTTAAGTTTTCCAACCAAAGGAGCTGCTCTTACAAAATCTTCTACGGTTTTTAACGCAACATTTTCATTTTGATTTTTTTCTAATTTAGGTTTTGCATTATAATCTTTTTTATCTGGAAGAATTAAGACATATTTTGGTGATTTATTTTTCTTTTCAAAAAGCACTCTTTCAATTTTGGAGCGAAATTCTGGAGTACTTTTATGCTGAGCAAAAAAGTATCCGGACATCGTAACACATACAATAACGATGCCAAGAAAAAGCAAAAATTTTGTATTATGACGATGTCCGCTCATATTTTTGTTCCTATTTATTTAAGCCTTCTTTATAAATATTTAAAGATTTAACCAAATCAACAGCGCGCATTAATTGATAATCTTTTTTCAAATCCTCATCTTGAACGCTATTTTTTTTCTTTGTAGTTTCTTTAGAATCATTTTTCAAGGCGTTTCCAAACTCAGCTTCACTAAAGTTCATACCTTTATCAATTTCTTCAATTTTAGCAGGTTTAACTTCAACGTCGGGCATAATACCGGTAGCTTGAATAGAGCGTCCCGATGGTGTATAATAACGAGCGGTAGTCAAACGCATAGCGCCATATTTTCCAAGTGGGATAACGGTTTGAACAGAGCCTTTACCAAAAGTTTTTTCTCCCAAGACAATAGCTCTTTTGTGGTCTTGTAATGCGCCTGCCACAATTTCAGATGCAGAAGCAGAGCCATCATTAACCAACACAACAATAGGCATATCTTGAGCAATATCGCCTTTGGTAGCATTATATTTAATGGTATCTTGAGGGTTTTTAGAGCGGGTAGAAACAATTTCACCTTTATCTAAGAACAAGTCAGAAACACTAACAGCCTGATCTAAAAGACCACCGGGGTTATTTCTAACGTCAATAACAATTCCGGCAAGAGGAGATTTTGCTTTTTTCTTAAGTTTTTTCAAATCTTTTTCAACGGCTTTATCCGTATCTTCAGAAAAAGAAGAAATTCTGATATAAGCCACATCATCTGCTTTTAACTCAGATTTAACGGATTGGATTTTAATTTCTTCTCTTTTTAAGGTCACATCAAAGGGTTTTTCATTAACACGGCGAATGGTTAGTTTAACTTTTTCACCAACTTTACCTCGCATTTTATCAACGGCATCGTTCAAGCTCATGCCAACAACTTGTTCTCCGTCAATATGTGTAATGTAATCATTAGGTTTCAAGCCTGCTTTAGATGCCGGAGTATCATCAATAGGAGAAACAATTTTGACCACACCGTTTTCCATAGTAACTTCGATTCCCAAGCCGCCGAACTTTCCGCTGGTTTGCTCGTTCATATACTTAAAGCTTTGTGCATCCAAATAGCTGGAATGAGGGTCTAAAGAGACAAGCATACCATTTAAGGCAGATTCAATAAGTTTTTTGTCGGTAACATCTTCCACATAAGAGGTTTTTGTTCTTTCCATCACCTCGCCAAAAAGATTGAGCATTTCATATGTTTCAGCAGAATCATCAGCTGTTTTAGTATCTTTTTCTGCCCATACGGGAGTAATAAGAACAGAGGCAATAAGAAAAGAAGTTGAAAGAAGAGACCATTTATATTTCATAATCAAAATCCTATAAAAAGTTATTTATTATACCAAGGCAAAGGGTCAATAGGTTGGTTATTATGTCTGAGCTCAAGATAAAGTTTTGCATTTGGACTATCAGGCATTTGTCCGATAGGTTCTCCGGCAAGGAGCATTTGTCCCACGTCGCAATCAATATCTTCCAAACCGGCCAACAAGGTTAAATAACCTTTTCCATGCTCAATAATAATCATATTACCATAACCTCGGAATGGTCCGGCAAACATAACGGCCCCATCAAAAGGAGAGGTTACTTGAGCCATATTTCTGGTTTTTATAATAACACCTTTATTGACAACTCCTTTATTTTTTTCTTCACCAAAGGAAGCCACAATAGCGCCTCTGGCAGGCATTGGCAGCTTACCTTTAGCTTTTATAAAAGCTTTTCCTATATCATTTATAATATTAGAAGAAGATTTAATCAAGTCAGCACTTTGATATTGTGCTTGTTTTTTTTGTTCTTCCAATTTTTTTTGTTCAGCAAGTTTTTGCAGACGTTTTCTTTCTTCGGCTTGTTTTTTTTCTTTAAGTTTTCTTTCTTCTTCAAGCTTGTTTAACAAGTCGCGCAAGTCATTAGCTTGAGAGGCAAGTTTTTGCACTTTTTTCTTAGCTTCGGCGGTTTGTTTTTCAATCTGATTTCTCAGTTTAGACTTTTTCTGCACCAAGGTTTTCATATTTTCATGTTCTTTTTCAAGCAAGTTTTTTTGTGCCGTAATTTTTGCAACCTGCTTTTCGACAAGAGTTTTCTTTTTAGCAATTTGGTTAAGTTGTTCTTTTATTTGATTGGCTTTATTTTCCAGAAAAGGAACGGATTCTCTAAGCAAAATAGCGCTTCGAATGGTTTCAACCGGAGTTAAAGGCTGCACAAACAAAGCCTCGGTTGGTTTCATGGCCAAATTTTGCAAAGCAGAAAGCGTTTTTATTAAATTTTCATCTTGAGAAAGAAAAGAATTTTCAGCTTGTTTGAGTTCATCTTGCAATTCTAAAAGCTGTTTTTCCATAAAAGAAATTTTGTCTTCATTATTTTGAATTTTTTGAGCTGTGGCAATCATGTCTTTATTAACATCATTGAGCTCTTTATTAATTTTGTCTGCCTGAGCCTGCAATTGGAGATGCTTTTGGTTTTGGATTTCCACTTGCTTTTCCATTTTTTCAAGCTCTTGCTTAGAAACTTTAGCCGCCATAACCTCATTTGTCATATTGATAACACCAAACATGACAATAGAGATTATGGCTATGGCTAAATTATTTTTCACGAACCAAAGTCCTCTTATTTTTCAATCAAAGAATTACCGTTCATTTCGATAGGTTTATCAATATTGAGGAGTTCGAGCAATGTTGGTGCAATATCAGCGAGTTTACCATCATGCAAGCCTTTAATTGGAGTTTGGCAATTAACCAAAACACCTTGAACTTTTCCGACGGTATGAGCGGTGTAAGGCGCACCGGTTGTTTCATCAATCATTTTTTCAACATTACCGTGATCAGCGGTAACAAAGAGCACGCCGCCAACTTTTTTAATGGCGTCAACCACTTTGCCCAAACATTCATCAACAGCGGCAACGGCTTTGAGAGCAGCTTCCATAATACCAGTGTGTCCAACCATATCGCCGTTGGCAAAATTGCAGATAATAGCGTCAAAGCGTTTGTTCTCAATTGCATCAACCAATTTTTCTGTTACTTCATAAACACTCATTTCAGGTTTAAGGTCATAAGTGGCAACTTTGGGCGATGGAACAAGGATTCTCTCTTCACCTTTGAACTCGCGTTCTTCACCACCGTTAAAGAAGAATGTAACGTGAGCATATTTTTCGGTTTCGGCAATGCGGAGTTGAGTAAGTCCGTGATTAGAAACAACTTCACCAAAAATATTGGTCAAAGCTTCAGGACCAAACATGGTTTTCATAAAGCGCTGGTGGTCAACTGAATATTCGGTCAAGCCGACATTGATAGATGTTTTAATATCTTTTTTGCGAGCAAAACCGGTGAAATCTTTATCAGCCAAAGCATAAAGAATTTCACGCGCACGGTCGGCACGGAAGTTCATCATCAAAACGGCGTCTCCGTCTTCCATACCCTTATAATCTCCAACCACGCAAGGAACAACAAACTCATCGTTAACACCTTCAGCATAAGAAGCTTTAATAGCTTCATCAGAGGAGGCATATTTTTTACCTTCTGCAAAAGCCATATTGTTATAAGCCAATTCAACACGGTCCCAACGCTTATCTCTGTCCATGGCATAGAAACGACCTTCAATTGTGGCAAGTTTAACATGAGCCATGTTTGCGATAGACTTTTCAAATTCAGCCACAAAATCAACGGCAGATTGCGGCGGAGTGTCACGACCGTCTAAGAAAGCGTGAACATAAGTTGTAATACCATTGTCATTCAAAACTTGGCAAGCGGCCACAATATGGTCTTGAGAAGAGTGAACACCACCCGGGCTCATCAATCCCATTACATGACAAGCTTTACCGTTGGCTTTAAGAGTATCAATAAGTTCAATCAAAACCGGATTTTTAGCAAAAGAGCCGTCTTGAATAGCTTGGTCAATGCGTGGCAAATCTTGCATCACAACACGACCGGCACCCAAGTTCATGTGGCCTACTTCAGAGTTTCCCATTTGACCGTCGGGCAAACCAACGGCAAGACCGGAAGTTTCAACAAAACAATGTGGGCAAGTTTGCAAAAGATTATGCCAGTTTGGTGTAACACCTTGTTCAATGGCGTTATCTTTAGTAATTTTTTCACGATATCCCCATCCGTCAAGGACGAGCAACATAACAGGTTTTTGAGTCATTTTTTTATCCTTTATATCAAACAAAATTTTCCGTTATTATATATAATTATTCTGAACAGAAAAGAGTTTTTTAAATTAATTTTGATTTGTGTTTGTTTCTGAATAAGAGCTTAATTTTTCGGCTTGTTTTTCTTCCATAGAAAACTCTTTTAAGAAAGCCAATCCAAAAAAGACAAAAATTATAATCAAAATCCAGAGAATTTTTTTCATTTAATTAACTCCACAAAGCATTAATTTTGATAAAAGAGCATAATTTTGCGCCAAATTTCTGCCGGCAGATTAGAGCCGGAAACATTTTTCATCGGAGAGTTGTCATCGTTTCCGAGCCAAACGGCAATAATCAAATCTTGAGAAAAACCTACAAACCATGCGTCTCTGTTTTCTTGGCTGGTTCCGGTTTTTCCGGCAGCAAACATTCCGGTTTGAGCTTTTTTTCCGGTTCCTTCGGCAACAACTTCTTGCAACATATATGTAAGCTGTTGGGCATGTTTTGGTTTTATGATTCTGTTTTCAAAATCCATATTTCTTTGATAAAGCTGATATCCGTCTTTGGTATAAATTTCTTTAATAGCATAAGGAAACACGGCGTATCCACCATTGGCAATGGTAGTATATGCAGTTGCCATATCTATAACCTTAACCTCAGAAGTTCCCAGTGCTAAAGCCGGAGAATTTTCAATTTCAGTGCTGATACCCATACGTTTGGCATTTTGAATAATATCACTTCTATTGAGGTTTTCAGACAAATAGATGGTGGCCAAATTGTAAGAATGAGCCAAAGCTTGCGTGAGTGTTACTTCTCCGTGATATTTTTTGTCAGCGTTCTCAGGTTTCCATTTACCGATGGACAACGGACCGTCAATAATTTTATCTTCGGGCGCGTATCCTTCTTGCAAGGCAGTCAAATAAACAAAAGTCTTGAAAGAAGACCCCGGTTGACGCAAAGCTTGGGTGGCTCGGTTAAATTGGCTTTTAGCATAATCCACACCGCCAACCATGGCTTTTATGGCTCCGCTTTTATCCATAATCACAATTGCGCCTTGGTGCACATTGCGGGAAGCTGCATATTTTTTGATTGTGCTTTCCAAAATATCAGAGGCTTTTTGTTGCAAGTCTTGGTCAAGGGTTGTTAAAACATAAATATCATTCGTGCGTTCACCAATATAATCATTAACATCATTATAGACCCAATCGGCAAAATGCATGGCATCTTTCACGTTATATTTTTTTTCTGGGCCAAGGCGCATTTTCAAGGCATTATCAGCCTGCATTTGAGTAATTTTATCATTATCAACCATATTGTTGAGAACAACTTTGGCGCGTTCAACGGCGCGTTTTTCAGAGGCAATCGGGTTATAGCGTGAGGGAGCTTTGAGCATACCGGCAATAACGGCGGCTTCTTTGAGGTTGAGGTCGCGAGAAGATTTTTGAAAATATTTTTGGCTGGCAGCCTCAATACCATAAGCACCTGCGCCCAAATAAACACGATTCAGATAAAGAGCCAAAATTTGGTCTTTGGTGAACTTGGATTCGAGCCAAAAAGAGAGCATTAATTCTTGAATTTTACGTTTAATGTTCTTCTTTGGAGTTAAGAAGAGGTTTTTTGCCACTTGTTGTGTAATTGTGCTTCCGCCCTGCGCATAATGCCCGACAAAAAGGTTGGTGAGCATGGCGCGTGTAAAAGAAATAATATCAAAACCAAAGTGAGAATAAAAACGTCTGTCTTCGGTAGAGATAATGGCATCTACCACATATTTCGGGAGTTCATCAACAGTAATAACCTCAGAATAAACGCTTCCGAAAGTGGTGATTTCATTACCGTTTTCAGCCGTGATGGTTGTAGAGGGCTGACGTGTTCTGTTCACGGCCTCGTTTATATCAGGAAGTGTGATAAAACAATAGCTTAGGTATAACAAAAAAGTTATCACCAAGCCAAAGATAATTTTTTTTATCAAACTCCGATTCGTAAGTTTTTGTTTTGACTCTCTTTTTTTTCTTTTAGAACTCTTTTTCTTAGCTTTTGCCACGATTCTCACCTTTTTAACGCTTGCGAAGATTCGCAAAATATTTTAAAACTACAATTACAAAGACTTGGAAAACATAACACAAAAAGATTAAGGAACATTTTATGACCAATATCTCAATCAAATTAAGTGAAGATTTGTTAAAAAAAATGGCTTTGCTTGCAGAAAAAAACAACCAAAGCATCAATGATATTGCGTTAGAGGCCTTGTCTTCTTATGTCAACGAATGTGAAGATATTCATCAAACAGATTTGTGCGCGGTTGATAATTTGGAGCGTTCATTCTTTTTATCTATTGCCGAATAAGCTTATCCGCTGAAAACAAGGAAAAATAATGACGAAAACAGTTTGTCTGGTTGATGGCTCGGGATATATTTTCAGAGCTTTTTACGGTATTCCTAATTTAACCTCGCCTGATGGTGTTCCGGTTAATGCCGTTTATGGTTTTACCAATATGTTTTTGCGTTTAACCCAGAACATTCCATGTGATTATTCTTTGGTGTTGTTTGATGCCAAAAGAAAAAATTTCCGTAACGAGTTTTTTCCTGAATATAAAGGTACCAGAAAAGAGATTCCCGAAGAGCTGATTCCCCAGTTTCCGATTATCAGAGAAGCGGTTAAGGCTTTGAACTTGAACCAACTTGAAATGGAAGGCTATGAGGCCGATGACCTGATTGCCACCTATGCTGAACAAGCTTTGAATAAAGGCTATGAGGTAGTGGTTGTTTCTGCCGATAAAGATTTAATGCAGCTGATTCGCCCCGGTGTTCGCTTTTATGACCCGATGAAAGATAAGTTCTTTACTCCCGAAGATGTGAAGGAAAAATTCGGCGTTTATCCCGATAAAGTGGTCGATGTTCAGGCTTTGGCGGGAGATAGCATTGATAATGTCCCCGGCGTCCCCGGAATTGGCTTGAAAACTGCGGCACAGTTGGTTAACGAGTTTGGCTCTTTGCAAGAAGTTTTGGACCGAGCCGGAGAAATCAAGCAAAACAAAAGAAGAGAAACTTTGCTTGAAAATAAAGAAAATGCGCTCATTTCTTTGCAACTTGTTACCTTGAAAAAAGATGTTCCGGTAGAAAAAGACATTGAGGCTTATGCTTGCCATAAACCCGTGTTTGAAGATATTGAAAAGTTTGTTGATTTATATGGATTTTTGAGCTTAAAACCACGTTTGCAACGCTGGGCAGAAGTCAGATGCAATAGTCTGCCGGATGAGGAAAATCAAGACCTGAACACCGTATTTAAAGAGGTAGAAAAGCACTATGAGTTAGTGCAAGATGAACAAAGTTTAATGCGCTGGGTGGATTTGATAAAAAACAAGGGCGCCTTTGCTTTTGATACCGAAACCACCGGCATTGCCCCCACTTTTGATAAAATCGTCGGCTTTTCCATGGCGGTAAAAGAGGGTGTAGCTTGCTATGTGCCTTTGAAGCATAAATCTCAAAATCGTGACTTGTTTGCATTGGAAAGCGATGAAATCAAACAGCTTGATTTTGCAGCTGTTGCCAAACATTTAGCTCCGATTATGACTGATAAGAGCATTTTGAAAATCGGACATAATATCAAGTTTGATATGCACTTCTTTGCGCAAGTGATTGGCGAAGACAAAGAGATTTTCCCGATTGAAGATACGGCTGTGTTATCTTATGACTTGGATAGCTCTGAGCATGGACACGGTATGGATGAGCTGGCAGAAAAGTTTTTGTCTTATAAAACCATTCATTATGAAGATGTTTGCGGCACCGGCAAAGATAAAATCACCTTTGACTATGTGCCTTTGGATAAGGCTTTGGACTATGCCGCCGAAGATGCCGACATCACCTTGCGTTTGTATCATGTCTTAAAGCCAAGATTGATAAAAGAGAAAAAAATTGCCGTTTATGAAAACTATGACCGCCCACTGATTGCCATTTTGCAAAAAATGGAAAAACAAGGCGTGATGGTTGATAAACAAAAACTCATGAACCTGAGCCAAGAGTTTGATAAAAAATTGAAAGAATATGAGCAAGAAATTTATCAACTTGCCGGAGAAGAATTTAATATCGGCTCACCCAAGCAAATCGGCGAAATTTTGTTTGGTAAACTCGGTGCTAAGGGCAAGAAAACCGCAACTGGAGCCTGGCAAACCGGAGCCGATGTTTTGGAAAAGCTGGCTGCCGAGGGCAATTTGCTTGCCGCCAAAATTTTAGATTGGCGCGGCTTTAGCAAACTCAAATCCACTTATACCGACGCTTTACTCAATTTGCTCGATAAAGACAGCCGCTTGCATACCACTTTTAACCAAACCGTGGTTAATACCGGTCGTTTGGCATCTTCTAACCCCAATCTGCAAAATATCCCGATTAGAAGTGAAGAAGGCAAAAAAATCCGTGAATGCTTTATTGCTAAAGAAGGCTGTAAGATAATCGCTTCCGACTATTCGCAAGTTGAGCTGCGCTTACTCGCTTCTGTGGCTAATGTTAAGGGGTTGAAACACGCTTTTGAACAAGGCATAGATATTCACGCCGCCACTGCCGCAAAAGTTTTTGGCGTGCCTTATGAAGAAGTGGATGCCAATATGCGCCGCCATGCCAAAGCCATCAATTTCGGCATTGTTTACGGCATTTCGCAATATGGCTTGGCCAAACAAATTGATGTCAGCAATGAAGAGGCTAAGAAATATATTGATGCTTACTTTGCCCAAATGCCCGAGATTAAAAAATATATGGAACAAACCACCATGTTTGCGCATCAATACGGCTATGTGATGACACCTTTTGGACGCAAATGCTCGATTATGGGCATTAATGATAAAAACAAACGTATTGTTGCCAATGCCGAAAGAGCCGCCATCAATGCGCCGATTCAAGGCGGTGCGGCAGATATCATCAAACGCGCGATGATTGCCGTGCAAAAAGAGTTGGAAGAGGGCGGATATAAGACCAAAATGCTCTTACAAGTGCATGATGAGTTGGTTTTTGAAGCACCGTTAGATGAGGTGGAAAAAGCCGCCGCCATGATAAAAAAGACCATGGAAAGCGTAGTGGATTTAGCCGTGCCTTTTGTTGCCGAAGTTGGTATCGGTGATGACTGGACCCAAGCTCACTAGAAATAAAAAAACGCAGAATTTTATTTCTGCGTTTTTTTGTTGAATATAAACTAGGCCGAGCGCCCACCGCTGCGAACTTGTGTATTTTGTGGCATCGGCGGCAGTTTTGAAAAATCAACAGGTTTATAGTTTTGAGACTTTTGTTTCATTTTTTGAATAGTATTGGGATATTCATTCTCAATAATGTTGACAAAGCTTTCAGCAACCTTGTCCCAGTTTGCTCTTTCCGGCGTTCCTTTTTCAGGAATTTTATCTTCAAAGAAGTCTTTTTCAAACTTGTCGGCATCTTTACCGCAATAATATTCTCCCAATTCTTTTTCATAAAGCTTGTGTGAACAATAAGCCTCAAGATTATGGAAAACATAAGATTTATGAAAATCTCCATGTTGAGAAAAAAGTCGACTATTGTAGCTATAGTCATTAAATCTGTCTTCAGCTGAAATAATACCGTTTTTTTGTGCTAAATTAAAAAGTTGATATTCTCCTTCTTCATGTTCCATTTCATTATTTTTAGTTCCGGTTGTAGGGCAAATACCGGCAACAGAACTTCTCGGATATTTTGTGTTGAATATAGCCTGCATATAGAAACGCCCACTGACTTTGGGATTAAAGTAATGTTCTTGTAATTTCTGGTCAACATAACAAGGAGAGTTTTCAATATCCTTGCCGAAACGTGCATTAATTTCTTTAGACAAGCGCAGGGCATCAGTATAACTTCCAACATAAATAGTCATACCTTTACCATTATCTCCACCATGTGCAATCTTGTGAGAAACATCAAGTTTTTCGAGCATTTCTGAAATCGCTTTAGTGGTTGTATGGTCGCGGTTTGGCACTACATCCAGATGGAGTTTCCAATTAGTCTCAGATTTTCTTGTTTTTGAGTTGTGATAAAAACTTTCAATTTTTAAGCCACTTTTTTGTTTATGTTCTTCAAAACGAGGGTCATCGGAATTATATTTTGCTTTTGCCTTTTCTAATTCTGTTTCCTTCAAAATATCGGCGCGAATATAGTTCAACTCGGCTTTTTCCATTTTAGAAATTTTGCCGCTTTTTTCTTTGGCTTCTAAAGTTCTGCGACGTGTTTCACGGCTTTTTTCGTATTCGGTTTGCGGTGCCGGAGCAGGTGCTTGTGCTTGTGTTTGTGTTTGAGTGTTTTGTTGTGATTTGCTTTGTTGCTGCGTTTGTTGTTTGTTTTTCACAATCTGCAAAGCACCTTTGAGTTTTTCATCTTGAATACTTTGCAAAAATTCATCATTAAGCTCAGGTGCGCCAATCATTTGCATGGCGGGTTTGGCTTCCATGCAGGCGAGCAGCAGGCGGGCTTTAAAATCGGGAGATTTAATATCACCAAATTCAATCACCGAGCCTTGTTTTTGAGCCAGAGTTACAATATCACGAAAACGCTGCATATTGGGAACTTTGGGGTTGCCGTCTTTATCTTTGGCCGAAAGGGTAATGTTATTGGTGCTTTGAGCCACAATTTTATCAACACTGCCGTTAGCGTGCTTAATTTCGGCTCTATATTCGGGAGCTTTAATATCTTCCTTATATTCAGCTTTTTGTTTTGCGGCAGAAGGTTGAAAAATTTCCCGCAAAGCTTTTTTAAAACTTGGGTCAACAACAGCATTAGGTTCATTTCCAGTTGAATTTCGATTATCATTCCCTTGGTTAACATTCAAAATTTGCAGCGGTTTGAAGGCTTGTTTGTAGTTTTCTAATATTTTTTTATAAGCCTCAAATTGTCCCAAACTAAGCGGATTATGGGGATTGTTTCCATTTTTTATTTCAAGTTTCAATGCTTCTGCCAAATTGGGATTATAAGTTTGAATTTCATCAAAAAGCTTTTTAATTTCTTTTAAAGAAGGCTCTTGTGCCGTAATTAAACCGTCAGCAATCAGGGTGCCGTCCAAGTCGTTCATTCTATCTGGTTTTTCACGACGAATATAAGGTGCTACAATGGTTTTAAGTTCATCAATGGTAGCCTTGTCAGGAGTTTGTGTGCAATAAATGACGACGGGGTCGTTCCTTCTATGCCAACCATGAGGTGTGGCGGTTTTATAATAGGCATTGTGTTTTCTTGCAAAATCATCTAAAGCATCAAAAAGTTTTTTATTGGGCAAAGCATTAACGGCAAATCTTTGCACAACATTTGAATTTTTAAGTGAAGGTGGAAGTCTGAATATCCAGCCACTGGAAAGAAAATCACCTTGCGTTTTCATATCTGTGGTATCAAGCATTCTTTTAGCCAATTCATCTCCTTTAGGAGTTTGTCCACCCGCTGCAAAATAAGCGATTTTTCCGTCTTTGTCTTTAGTCGGAGGTGTTTTTCCATCCCATATATCAGACGAATATTTTACATATTTTTTCTCTTCATAAATCTTTGTTCTAAGGGCTTTTAGATGCAGAGGCTCATTCCAATTTGAGTTGCAATAATGTTTAAAATCAAATGTATCGGGAGATAAAAAGCTTTTGGGTGTTTGACCGCTTTGATTGGTTTGGGAGCGCATATCTGCAATCAGATACATTTTATCAAAAAACATATCTTTATCATCGCGAGAGATATTGTTGTCCTCTAAATATTTATCATAAGCTTCAAGAAGTTTGGTTTCTTCTTGGGTAAGATTTGCAAAATAGGGAATGTTAGCAATGCTATTTTGCTTTTGAGAATTAACTGATTGCAGCTGATTATCATTACTTTGAGCGTTTGCTTTTGTAAAATGCAATCTGTTTTGCATATAATCGCGCATAGAGGTCATACAATCGGCGCAGAATGGTTCTTTAAGCTTTTTGCGGCGGTTAAAACTTTCATCCGTATAAGCATATTCATACATCAGGCAGTTTTTATCGGTGCAATGTGAGCCAAGGTTTTCCACTGTGTTTTGACGCTCTTCGTGTGTCGCATTGAATGTGTGTCCAAGCTCGTGAATGATAATATCTTTGAAATAAGTTTTCAAATCTTCACCCGTGTAGCCAAGATTAGCGCAAGTTCCGGCAGAAATATTAATACTCAGTTCACTGGAAATTCCACGGATATTGCCATGAGCTTTTTGTTTGGTAATATTAACCAAAATCGGAGAGGCAGAAGAGTGCATATTTCCGGCACTGTCAGCCTGTAATTGGCTGAGTTTTTGAATATCAACCATACCATTATGGGTAGCCAAAGCAATTTGTTTTTTTAATGAAGCTTTGTACGAGCCATCGGGAAGTTTTTCAAACATCTGCCAAAAGCTTTTTTCATCAAAATCTTCCGTGCTTTGCCCTGTTTTTTTTCTTTCCTCATAAACTTGTTTGTTATGTGCGGCCAGCTTTTGCAAAATACCTAAATCATCGTAAGAAATATTTCCTTCATCCGTAGCAAAATTATCTTTATATTCAGGAAACAAATTGATAAAGTCTTGAACGGCTTCTTTAGTCCAATCGATATATTTTTGCTCTAATCCGTCTTCGAAGTTAAAATAGAAAGTTTTCATAGTTTTTTCCGCCAAAATTAAACAATAAAAGCATCATAGCACAGAATAGATTCGCTGTCTAGAATAAATTTTGTCTAAAATAAGCACAAAAACATAAAATATAAGCTTTTTTGCGTTGATATCTTTGCTTTTTTGTTTGGTGAATTCAATATTTGGGTATATAGTACAGCACAGTTGATTTTTATATGAAAAATAAAGGAAGTAGAACGAATATGAGTAGTGAAATGACCGCAGAAGAATTAAGAAAAGAAGAAAGCGAATATAATGCTGACTCCATTAAGGTTTTGAAGGGTTTGGATGCTGTCCGCAAACGCCCCGGAATGTATATCGGTGACACCGATGACGGTTCAGGCTTGCACCACATGATTTATGAGGTTTTGGATAACGCCATTGATGAGGCATTGGCCGGCTATTGCGACAAGACCGAAGTTATTTTAAATCCTGATGGCTCGGCCACCATTCGCGATAACGGACGCGGTATTCCGGTTGGTATGCACAAGGAAGAAGGTATTTCTGCGGCTGAAGTTATTATGACCGAGCTGCACTCCGGTGGTAAGTTTGATAACAACTCATATAAAGTTTCCGGTGGTTTGCACGGTGTGGGTGTTTCTGTGGTTAACGCTCTATCTGTTTGGCTCAAACTCCGCATTTGGCGTGAAGGACACGAGCATATTGCCGAGTTCTCTCACGGTAATGTAACCCGTCACTTGGAAGTTGTGGGTGATGCCGGTGATAAGCATGGTACCGAAGTTACCTTCTTGCCTTCGCCTGAAACATTCACGATGACCGAGTTTAATTTTGATACATTGGAAAGAGCTATTAGAGAAAAAGCCTTTTTGAACTCCGGTGTATATTTGAAATTGATTGATAACCGCGGCGCTGAGCCCAGAGAAGCCGAATTTCACTATGAAGGCGGTTTGAAAGCCTTTGTTGCTCATATCAATAAATCTAAAGCGCCTCTGCATGAAGAAATGATTTCTATGAGCGGTGAAAAAGATGACATTCAGGTAGATTGTGCAATGCAATGGACCAATGCATATAACGAGAGCATGCTCTGCTTTACCAACAACATTCCGCAAAAAGACGGTGGCACACACTTAGCAGGCTTTAGAGGTGCTTTAACCAGAACATTGAACAACTATGTGATGGAAAACGGTTTATTGAAGAAAGACAAAATTCAGCTTTCCGGTGATGACATGCGTGAAGGTTTGAGCTGCGTATTGTCTGTTAAAGTACCTGATCCGAAGTTTTCTTCTCAAACTAAAGATAAATTGGTTTCATCAGAAGTTCGTCCGGTTGTTGAAAGTGTTGTCGGCGATAAATTAAAAGAATGGCTGGATGAGCACCCCAACGAGGCTCGCATTATCGTAGGCAAAATTGTTGAAGCGGCAACCGCTCGTGAAGCTGCGCGCAAAGCCAGAGAGTTAACCCGCCGCAAAGGTGCGTTTGATATTGCTTCTCTTCCCGGAAAATTGGCAGATTGCCAAGAAAAAGACCCCGCTTTGTCTGAAGTTTTCATCGTGGAGGGAGATTCTGCAGGTGGTTCTGCAAAACAAGGAAGACATCGTAAAAATCAAGCCATTATGCCCTTGCGTGGTAAAATTTTGAATGTGGAACGTGCCCGTTTTGATAAAATGCTCAACTCTGCCGAAATCGGTACCATTATTACCGCTTTGGGCACAGGTATCGGACGCGATGACTTCAATCCGGACAAATGTCGTTATCACAAAATCATCATCATGGCCGATGCCGATGTCGATGGTAGCCACATCAGAACTTTGTTATTAACTTTCTTCTATCGTCAAATGCCGGAGTTAATTGAGCGTGGTTATGTTTATATTGCACAACCGCCTTTGTATAAGGTCAAAAAAGGCAACTCCATTTTATACATTAAAAACGAGCGTGAAATGGAAGACTATTTGATTAGAGGTGGTTGTGATGACGCTGTTTTGGTTCGTTTGAGCGGAGAACAAATCACCGGTTCTGACTTGATTGACTTGGCAGAACGCAACCGCAAAGCCAGCAGTTTGTTGTCTACATTGAGCAAAAACTTGCCGGAGAAGATTGTTGAACAAATGGCCATTTTCGGTTTGTTTGATGAAAAAATTTATACCGATATCCCGACATTAAAGGTAGAATTGGAAAAACTTGCCAAACGCTTAGATAGTTTGGAAGCCGAATATGACCGTGGTTGGAATGCTGAAGTTTTGGCAAATGGTTCAATTTGTTTCCACCGCACATTAAGAGGTGTTAAAGAAGAACATATCATTGACAACACTTTGCTTGAAAGTCTTGAAGCCAAGACCTTAAATGAGATGAAAGACTTATTAAAAGAAAACTTTGCCGAAACCGGCAAATTCATCTCCAAAAACGGCATTGAAAGAAACATCACCGGTCCGGTGACCTTTGTAGATGCCATTGTAACCGCTGCTAAGAAGGGTATTTCTATCCAGCGCTATAAAGGATTGGGTGAAATGAACCCAGAACAGTTGTGGGAAACAACCTTGGATCCAGAAGCACGTTCTTTGTTGCAAGTTAAGATTGACCATATGGACGAGGCTGATGAAGTCTTTTCAACCCTGATGGGTGATGTGGTTGAACCAAGAAAAGAGTTCATTCAAGACAATGCCTTAAATGTTGTTAACTTGGATATTTAATCTGCCTAGAAACAAACAAAACCCCCGCAAGTTTAAGAAAACTTCGGGGGTTTTTTTGTGTTACTGAATACTTGCGCAAAAATAAATATTTCCACTCATTCTCAAATGAAACTCAATAGAACAATTTCCGACAAATCCATGTACTAAGCTATAAATGGAAGTCATTTCTGCATCACTAACATTTTCAAACAACAAATAACTTTGCTGTCTATAAATTTTAGGATATCCCAAAACCTCAAGTTTTTGCGAAAGTTCATAAAAATCCTCCTGATAATTTTTTAAGAGCTTAAACGCTTTCATATTCATCGGTATGGCAAGAGAGTGTATGCTCTTTGCAAATTCAAACACGGTTCTGGTATTAATCTTGTTTAATTTTTTCACATCTTTGTAGGTCATAGGTTGAGCATAAAAAATGGTTTTATCAACAATGATTCCGACCAGCTCCCCCATATTTGCTGCAATTGTTTTAGAAAAATATTCTTTGCCATCTTTTCTAAATATTAAATCAAATTGAGAATTGCCTGAGATTTTTTCCAAATATTCTCTTACCTGAGCAACGGTAGGCTGACAAGCATTAAAAACACGAAAAATTTCTTCTTTTTCCATAAAATAATTATTTTAAAAATTAAACATATATTTAGCTGATTGAGGCATAAGATTAAGTAGATAATATAAATTTGTCAATCAATTTTACCGGAGGGAAAGAAGATGAAATTTGCCATTATTTATTATAGTTTGAGCGGTCATACCAAAGAGATGGGCGAAGTTATTGCTGAAGGAATAAGAAAACAAGGCGGCGAGGCACGTCTTTTTTCCATTACCGAAGATATGGACAAAGAATATATCAATGCTTGTGATGCTGTTATCTTTGGCACGCCGACATATTTGGCAAGCACTTGTTGGCAAATCAAAAAATGGTTGGAAGAAGATAGCCGTCATTTAAAATTGGCTGGCAAATTGGCAGGTGTTTATGCCACCGCACACTATGCCCAAGGTGGCGGAGATATTGCCATTATGACCATTATCGGACATTTATTGGTTAAAGGCATGTTGGTTTATTCCGGCGGTGCAAGTTTGGGACAACCTTTCATTCACTTAGGCCCTGTGGCTTTAGATGCGGTTGAAGGACATTATGAAAAAAGCAAGGAGATGTTTGAAATCTTTGGCGAGAGAATGGCGCAAAAAGCCAAAGAATTATTTGCTTAAAGCCTAATTTTGGTTGACTTGTAAAAGTGCTTCGTTCTAAACTGAACAAAAAATTTTTTAAGGTAAAAACAATGTCTTTAAAGTTCAAATTTGCTTTTATTGCTGCTTTGTTGAGCAGCTCAGCCGCTTTTGCCGGAGAATGGCAAACCGGCATGGAAGGAAACGCCACCGGTTTGTTTGGTTATACCAACCCTTCAAGCCGCTATGATGAGCAAAATAGCCATAATAACGGAATGGGCGATGCCAAATTGAGCGCCTATGCCAAATATTTGTTTGGTGCTGACTGGGAAGCAGGGATTTATGCTGACTTAATGCTTGGCATTGACCATGAGCTGGAAGACTATAACCAAGGCAAATGGGGTGAAGAAGTTTATGGCATTGTTGATAGCTCTTACGGTCGTTTGATGATAGGTCAAACTTGGAATGTAGCGGCGCAATTTCATACCGGCGCACCCGATGCCGGACCTTTGGGCATAGAAAACAGTGATATTGTTGACTTTATCTCCAACCCCAACTGGCAAAGAAAAGGCAGCGATGCACGTTTTGCCACATTGAACACCACATATATTAATACCGATGGTGTGGCGCCAAAAATAAGCTATATCACGCCCGAATATTATGGGACAATGTTAGGTTTTACCTATGTGCCGGAAACCTATAACCGCCGTGGTTTGGTGAGCAAATCCGCTGATTATGAGGACAAAGGCGGCTATGTTGTCAGTTTGTATAACTATTTAGACTTTGATATTTTCAATTTGACCACCACTTTGGGCTATGCTGATTTTATTGATAATGACCAAGAATATTCTGCCGGCATGAGCTTATCTCATGGCAACTGGACATTAGGCGGCGGTTGGCGCATGACTGAGGCTGATGATAAAAACCCCGTTTCAGCTAATGCAGATATGCCGGAGTTCTTTGACGGTTATCGTGAAGGCTATGCTTGGAACGTGGGCTTGGGTTATGAAATCGGACCATATAAAACCTCTTTGTCATATTTTGAATCTCACGCCAAAGAGAGCAATAATGAAGATAAAATTTTGATGTTCTCTAACCGTTATCAGGTTAATAAAAACTTGGATGTATATTTGAGCGCCGCTAAGGTAGATTTCCGTGGTCAAAACCGTGAGCTGATACAAAATAACAAAGGCTATGCAATTGTCAGTGGCTTGAGTATAAATTTTTAGGAGAAGAAAATGCCCAATATTTTATTTTTGACCTCAAATAAAGATTTTTATGAAGATTTAAGCGGACAAATAGCCTTATATGCCAAAGATTTTCAGGTTATAGAAAATATGGATTCTTCTCTAGCCATAGATTTAATAATTTTAGATGAAAATCGCCAACAAATAAATTCTCTCAGACAACAGCACCCCAAAGCGCCAATCATTTTGCTGCAAAAACAAAAAGATGCAAACATACAAGAATCAGTTTTAAATAGCATAATTTATAAACCCTTGTCTTTAGAAAATTTACTTAACCAAATACGCTCAAAACTTGTTTTGTTGGATAATTCAACAGATGGATATTTATATTTTAATCAATATGAACTCCGACCATTAGATAAAGAAATTTATAATGAGCGCAATGGAGAGACTATAAAGCTGACGGAAAAAGAAGTGGCAATCATCAAGTTTTTATATAAAAACAAAGATAAGATTGTTTCTAAAAATGATCTGTTGCAAGAAGTATGGGGTTATAGTCCCGATGTCAGCACGCATACGATTGAAACCCATATTTACCGCCTGCGCCAAAAGGTGGAACATGAAGATACTTCCGCGCAACTGATTGTCACCGAAGACGGCGGATATAAGCTGATTTTGTAAAGGAAAAAATAAATGATAATGAAAAATGATATTAAATTATTTGAACAAAACAAAATCAGGTCAGTTTATGATGAAGAAAAAGATATTTGGTATTTTTCCATTGTTGATGTCCTTGCTATTTTGATAGAAAAAGATTATCAAAGCGCGCGAAAATATTGGAACAAATTGTCGGAACGCCTCAGAAATGAAGGTGCAGAGCAACTGGTGACAAATTGTCACCGGTTGAAATTGGAAGCAGCCGATGGAAAAATGCGTTTAACAGATGTTGCTACGGCAGAAGAAATGTTGCGTATAGTTCAATCTGTTCCCAGCACTAAAGCCGAGCCGATAAAACAGTGGTTAGCGCGTGTTGGCTATGAGCGCATGAAAGAAACAGCAGACCCATCATTAAGCCTTGACCGAGCTCGAGAAAATTGGCAAAAACTCGGTCATTCAGATAAATGGATTCAACAACGCATGATGGGGCAAGAAACCCGCAATAAATTAACAGATTATTGGAAAGAGCATGAAATAACTAAAGAGGAAGAATATGCCATTTTAACCAATATAATCCATCAAGAATGGACAGGTTTGTCGGTTAAAGAACACAAACAGTTAAAAGGTTTAAAATCACAAAATTTAAGAGACCATATGAGTGAGGCTGAACTCATTTTTACGGCTTTAGCAGAATTATCAACCAGACAAGTTGCCGAACATACCAATGCCACGGGAATGAAAGAAAATAAACAGGCAGCCAAAATCGGAGGCAGTATTTCCAAACGCGCTAAAGAAGATTTTGAAGAACGTACAGGTCAAAAGGTTGTAACCGATGAAAACTATCTGCCTCCATCTCAAAAACAAAAGCAAATACAGAATAAATAATCTCAAAAAAGGCGGAGTTTTCTCCGCCTTAAATTCATTTTTCAGGATATAAATTCAAATTAACTTCTTCATCTAAATAATACATATCTCCGGTCAAAGGGTCTATAATCAGATAGCCGATTAACCCGCCGATGAGGATATTTCCGGCATAATACCAACCGCTCACATGCCAATCTATAATGGTGGTTTGGGTCTTATATCCGTCTTTGGAGGCAACCACGGTATATTTTTGCGGGTTGAAATAACCACCGGCGGCAGTTTTGAGGTTGATTGTGGTTGGAGTTTGTCCTTCAAAAACACTTTGCCCGTGCTTATCCAGAATTTTGATATCCACTTTTTCCAAATTAGCTTTGATAGGAATAGTTTGCGAGTTCTCACGCATAACCGTGGCGCAAGAAGCAAGTATTGCGGTAACAATACCGCAGAAAAATAAATAAAACAGTTTTTTCATCAGAACATCCTTTGTTGACTAGATAAAACAAAACCCACCGAAAAAGGTGGGCGGATGTTCAGAAACCGTTGAATGTTACGGCTCGGCCTATTCGGCATAGCCTTATTTAGCCGACATCCGTCCATGACGAAGTCGGCATAAATATTTGAAGTCGCTATGCTAAACGACTACATTCACAAGGGTTTCTGAAGCCCTAACGCTCATCTCTAAGCGTCAACAAAAGATTATAAGGGAAATACAAAAAAGTAAAGTTTTTTATTTTAAGCCGAGTTCTTTATGAAAATATTTCAAACTGCAATACTCAAGCAAAGAATTATCATCTATATTATTTTCATAGCGTTTTTTATATATTTTGATAAAAGTTTTAACTTTTTGCGTAACAACATATTCTTTGCCCAAGAAAAAACGATAATCTTCACGACGAATTGTTGGTGTTGTGACGGAATTAATATATTTGTTTCTGTTTTCATCAGAAATAACAACAGCTTTTGTAAAGTCAAGTCCTCCGTTTGTATTGGGGACGCGCATAACATATCTATTATATTTATTAAAATTAGAACGCAAAGGAACGGCAACCAAAATATTATCAATCTCACAAACAGAAAAACAATAAGGACGTTTGTCCTTAATCAAAATTTGTTCACATTCGGCATAGTCTGCATAAAATTGTTCTGTAAGAAAATGAAATTTCATAAAAAATACCTAAAAAAATCAATACCCCTAAAAGGGGTATTGAATGTAGTAGTAAATCTGTTTGAGCTTTTTTTATATTATCCTGCTCGCGGCTCTGCGAGCATTACTCTGTTTGAGCTTTTTTTATATTATCCTGCTCGCGGCTCTACGAGCATTACTACATATAGCATATATAACATAAAAAAAGAAAAAAGTCAATATAACTTTAATTCTTGTCATAGCAAAGTTAAAATGTTACAGATTCGCCAAAGTTAAAATGTTACACTAAAATATTCTCCAGAAAAGGAGAAGCACATGAAAATAGGAATA
>CASFJL010000018.1 GCA_949295005.1 uncultured Pseudomonadota bacterium
CATTTTGTAGGATTGCATAAAAATCGCTTATACTTTCTTTAATATTTGTAACATTTTAACTTTGGCAATATTTGTAACATTTTAACTTTGGAATAACACATATTTCTTTTATTTTGTTGGATTATATTTCAAGCTCTAAAATATGCTTGGCAAGTTCCAGCTCCAAATTCTGGTCTGCTCTGGCTTCTCTTGTGCAAATGCTTTGGTGTTGACTTTCTATAAATTTATCTATATTCCCCACCTCATTCAACCCTCTTGTACATATATTGGGAATAACACCTCTTTTATTTAATTCTACACCATCGGCTGAATAAAAATAGCCGTTTGTTATTCCTAATTCTGAATTGTTTTCAAGAAGATAAAGTTTTTGACGACTCCCTTTGCCATAAGTTTGTGTCCCGATAATTTTTCCCCGACTTTGTGTTTGAATTGCCATTGCCAATATTTCTGCCGAAGAAGATGTATCTCCATCTACCAATACAACAATTGGCTTTTCTTCATATTCATCTCCGCTTTTGGCCTCAAAAAACTCTTTATTTCCTCGTTTATCTTTACTTATTATTATAATGCCTTGATCCAAAAAAATATCTGCTATTTTTAATGTCTCTGACAAAGAACCGCCTTTTGAACCTCTTAAATCTAAAATAAGTCCTTTGGTATCTTTATATTGAGATAAACTATTTTGCAAATTGGACAATGTATGTCTGTTAAACACCAAAATTTTGACATACAAAAAATTTTCTATTCTCTTTGATATGTATGAATGAGGATATTTGTCTTGTTCTTCATTCATCATAGGATAATATTTTGAATATCCATCCAAGCTTTTTTCAACGCCTCTTGCCAATAATATATCCGCCAACTCAAAATCTTTTTGCTGGATAATCGGAGATATTTTTTTTGCTTCTTGTGTTATTTTTTGCATATATTCTGCATAAGATGAAATGCTTTTATCTTGCGGCTTGAGATAACTTTTAATAATCTTTCCTTTATAATATAGGCTCACCCTTTTATTATCATCTGCAACAACAATATTTTTGTCTGCCAAATTTAGGCCTTTTAAGCTTTCTATCATCAGCTTTTCTTTATCTACCTGATGTATATAATTTTCTTCAATCAAATGATATATTTTGGCATATACATCTTTGTCCGTATATGCATAAGCATTGGGCATATTCAGCCCCATGAATATAATTAAAATATATAGAATGTGTTTTTTCATTTTGCGTTTGATTTTTTGCGTTTCTTTTTCAACTTGTTTTTATCTTTTATTTTTTCTTTTCTTTGTTTTTTGGGCAGTTTTTCTTTTTTATTTTTCTTTTTACTTGTTTTTTTATCTTCTGCTCTTTGTGACAAGGCTTTCTTTATGGCGGCAACCTTTTTATAGCCGCCTCTGATTATGCCTTTTTTCTCAGCATAATTGACCCCAAACTCAGAATCAATATATTTAAAGATTAATCCTCCCGTTATCGGAGATGCCTCCAACAAACGAACATCCAGCTCCTCTCCAAAAGAAAAAACTAATCCGCTTTGAAGACCTATTAACTGCGTATTGCCTTGAGAAAGCTCATATCTGTCTTGCGGCAGTGATGACATCGGAATTAAGCCCTCAGCCCCGATATTTTCTATCTCAACAAAAACACCGGCCGCACTCACGCCTGAAACTTTCACCTTAAAATCTGCCCCTATCATCGGCAGCAAATATTCTGAAACAAAGCGTGCCTGCATTTCTCTTTCGGCATTGGCGGCTCTTCTTTCCGTGATGCACAAATGATCTCCGGTTTCTTCAAAAACTTTTACGCTGGCGCTTTCTTCCAGTTCTCCGCCGTCGGGCATTTTATAAGCTTTTATCAAGGCTCTGTGCACCAACAAATCTGCATAACGACGAATCGGAGATGTGAAATGCGCATAATCTGTTAAGCCCAAACCAAAATGCCCCAAATTGTGCGGAGAATATTTGGCCTGACACTGCAACCTTAAAATTAGTTCTCCCACACCGGCATTATAACCGTTTTGTGAGCATAAAGATAATATTTTGTTAAAATGCTCGGGCTTTAAGGCGTTTATATCCGGCAATTTTAAGCCTAAATTATGCAACAAAGGTGCAATGTCTTTTAACTTTTCTTCCAAGGGTTTTTCATGCACACGATACATAACCGGAAGCTTGCTCTTGCCCAAAGCTTTGGCTGCGCAAATATTGGCCGCAATCATAAATTCTTCCACAATTTGATGCGCTTCCAAATGCTCTTCTTTTTCTATGGCAACAACATCGCCCTTATCATTAAAACGAATCTTATATTCATTACTCTCTAAATTAAGCGCACCTCTTTTATCTCTGGCATCTCTTAACGCCAAATAAGCCTGATATATCGGCTCAATGGCTTTGGTATAAACCTCTTTGATATTGGCTGTTTTTTTGCCATGCAAGGCTTGTTCCACCTCCGGATATGTTAATCTGGCGGCAGAGTTGATATAAGCACGCTTAAAATCATATTGAATAATGTTACCAACCTTATCAATATCTATATAGCAGGCTATAACGGCGCGGTTTTCTCTTGGGCGCAAAGAGCATAAGTCATTGCACAATCTTTCAGGCAACATCGGCACAACCTGATTGGGCAGATATACCGAATTGCCCCTCTTATAGGCTTCTCTATCTAAAAAGCTTTGCGGACGCACATAAAACCCAACATCGGCAATGGCTACAATCAGCAGAAAGCCATCGGGCGTTTTGGTGGCATAAATGGCATCATCAAAATCTTTGGCGTCTTCTCCGTCTATGGTCACAAAAGGCAAAGATGTTAGATTTTCTCTTCCTTCAGAATGATATTTTTCTAACTTGTGGGTTTCTCTTATTACTTCTTTGGGAAACTCGCTTGGAATATCATATTTATCCAAAACCAAAGAAGACGCTGCCTTATGCAGATTAAACTTGCCCAAATTTTTGATAACTCTGGCTTGCTTAAAACGTCTGGTGCCGCCTAACGCAACTTTTACAAAATCTCCCTCTTCTGCGTTTTTTACATCATCTAGCAAGTAAGACATATTGTCTTTTTTATCTGATGAGCGAAGATAATATTTTCCTTCTTTTTTCTCCACCACGCCATAGATAATTTCATCTGGAATATTATCATTGCCCATATACATAATCGGCTTTGCAATGTAAAAGTCTTTGCGCTTTTCAACACGCGCCAAAAACTTATCTCCCAAGCCCAATGCCGGCTTGAACCTTTTATTTTCTTGAACATAGATTTTGCTGTTTTGCGGATTGTCCGCCTCTTCTATACAAACAGCTTCATAATCTCCGTAATCTGTTGTTTTTAATATTTTTAAGACGCAGGTTTCCGGAATGTCTTTTTTTGAATAAGTTTTTTTCTTCATTCTGCAATCTCCGCAATCAACGGCGCATGGTCTGAGGGTTTGGCGGATTTTCTGGTTTCTTTGTCCACGCGTATCTCTTTAAGCTTATCTGCCAGTTTGGGAGAAAGCAAAAAATAATCTATGCGCATGCCATTGTCTTGCAACAATGCGTTTTGTGTATAATCCCAAAACGTGTAGCCGATTTGGTTGGGATATTTTACTCTATAGGCATCATAATAACCCAAATAAAACATAGACTTTAACTTGTCTTTGACTTCTTTTACATACAAAGCATTATTGATAAAAGGCTTGGTGTCATAAACATCCGTTTCGCTCAAAATCACATTAAAATCACCACCGATGATGATATTGTCATAGGTGTTTTTCAAATTCTGCAAATGAGCATACAAGGCATCCATAAACTCTAATTTATAGCGCAATTTTTCTTTGTTTCCGATATCTCCGGTGGAAGAATTGCCGTTTGGCAAATATAGAGAAGCAACGCAATATTTATTTTGCTCTTTAACAAACTCAACTTCCAAATAACGCGAATGTTCATCGGCAAAGTTTGGTAAGTTTTTTTCTTTCACGATCATTTTGTGTTTGCACAAAACCGCAACACCGTTATAGCTTTTTTCCCCAAAAACTTCTGCCTGATAGCCTTGGCTTTCCACCTCAAAAAAAGGAAAATTCTTGGTTTCTGTTTTAATTTCTTGCAACAAAACAACGTCCGGATTTTCTTTTTTCAGCAGGTTTAACAGCCCGTCTATGCGTGCGTTAACAGAATTTATGTTATATGTCAAAATCTTCATAATCAGCCTTTACAATATGTCAAAATCTTCATAATCAGCCTTTACAATATTTTGTTTTGCATTGTATATTAAAAATAATTTGATTGAAAGGGAAAAAAATGGATTTAGCCTCTTATGCCTCAAAACCCGAAGAAAGTAAAGGAAGATTGTTTCCTGACTTTGTGAATCATATTCGTTCCGCTTTTCAACGCGACCGCGACCGCCTGATTCACTCTTCCGCATTCAGACGTCTGGATGGAAAAACACAAGTATTTGCCTACCATGAAGGAAAGAACTATCGGACCAGACTAACACATAGTATTGAGGTGGCTCAGATTACGCGCACCATTTGTAAATGTCTTAACTTGAATGAAGAATTGGGCGAAGCTTTGGCGCTGGCGCATGACTTGGGTCATTCTCCTTTCGGTCATGCCGGAGAAAGAGGCTTGCAAAATGCTATGAAAGATTTTGGCGGATTTGACCATAATATTCATTCTCTAAAAATCATGACTAAAACAGAAATCCATTATCCTGAATTTGACGGCTTAAACCTAACTTGGGAAACTTTGGAAGGAACGGTCAAACATAACGGACCAATCAAAAAAGTGTCAAACAATTACCTTAAAGAATTTAACAAACGCTTTGATTTGGATTTGAAAAATCATCCTTCTCTTGAGGCTCAGGTTGCATCTTTTGCAGATGATATTGCATATAACAATCATGATATTGATGATGGCTTCAGAGCCGGATTTTTCTCATTAGACGATTTAATGGAGCTGCCGTTCATCAAAGATATTTTAGATGATTTCATAAAAAAGAATCCTAACGCTGATGAAAATTTGAAAATATATTCCGTGACCAGAAATTTGATTGCGCAAATGATTTTTGACCTTTTGGAGAACACCAAAAACAACCTCAAAAAATTTAATATTCAAACAGCGCAAGATGTGCGTTTGCAAAAACAGTTTATGGTCAATTTTTCTGATAATATGCAAAACAACATCCGCCTATTGCATCAGTTTTTGAAAAAACATTTTTATACCAACACGCAAGTTACAAGAATGGATATGAAGTCTCAGCGCATTGTTGAAGAGCTTTTTGCCGTGTTTATGCAAGATTGGCATCTTTTGCCAATGGATGTGCGTGCGCATATTTCTTCTCAATCAAAAAATCAGGAAATTGCCGATGTTATTTGCGAATATATCGCCAATATGACTGATATGTGCGCTATTGAAGAACATAAAAAACTTTTTGACCCTCATACACGTTTTTGATAAAAAAAGCTCTGTTTGTTAAATGATTATAAAGTTTTTTAGAGTAAACTGTTTGTAAATTTAAAGAATTTCATACAGGAGTTTTTTTATGTTTCCAGATTTTCCAGATGATAATAAGAATGAAGATTTCTTAAATGAGTTCAGACAAAAAATTGCTGAACAGTCTAATATTTCTTTTGAAGAAAGAAAAAATGATTTAAACCGTTCTAAAAGTGTTTTTATCGGTGCTGTTTCCGGCGTGGCAATGGCTGCTGTTGTCGGCTGGTTTGTCTTATCTCCGAGATATGCTCAAAATGAAAATGTGGAAATTCCGGTCATTAGAAGACCTCAGACCGCCATTAAAGTCCAACCAAGCGAACCGGGTGGAATGGAAATCTTAAATCAAGATAAATCCGTGTATGATATTTTGGATAAATCTAACAACAATAAAAAAGTGGTAGAAAATTTATTGCCGCCTCCGGAAGAACCTAAACTGCCTGAAATTATGCCTTCTCAAACTACTGATACGGCTGAAGCAGATATGATTGCTGCAAAAATTGCCGAATCTGATGTGACTGAGCAGGCTGAAAAAATTATCAATATTGCTCAAGCTCCGGTTGCAAGCGTTGCTCAAGAACCTAAGGCTGAAACTGAAACAAAACCCTTGTCTCAAGCAATTAAAGAAACAGCAAAACAAGAGCCTCAACTTAAAAAAACTCAGGAAGAAACCGTTAAAATTTCTAAAGATGAAATAAAATCTGTTTATTCTGCTCAAATTAAAGACGGAAAAGTTGTTACGCCTACTGGAAATAAAACCATTCAGACCGGCGTATGGCAAGTTCAATTAATTTCTTCCAACAATAAATCTTCTGTTGAAAATTCATGGAAAAACTTGAGTAAAAAATATAATGTGTTATCAAATCAACCTTATGAAATTGAAACTGCTGACTTGGGAGCCAAAGGAATTTATTATCGCTTGAAAGCCGGTGCTTTCCCCACTCGCGAAGGTGCTGACAATTTGTGTAATGATATCAAAGCTCTCGGCGGCTCTTGTATTGTGAAGAAAAAGTAAAATGATTCAACATATTCTTGCCATTGTCTTGAATTTTATCCCCATAATCTTAGCTATTGTCTTGCATGAAATGGCGCACGGTTATGCTGCTTTGTATATTGGAGATAATACGGCTAAAAGATTTGGCCGCTTGTCCTTAAACCCTCTCCGGCACATTGATTTGTTCGGGACAATTGTTTTGCCAACATTGCTTTATTTATCTAAAGTTGGTTTTATTTTTGGTTGGGCAAAACCCGTTCCCGTTAATTTTGCAAAAATAAAATCCGGCAAAGATATGCTTATTGTCGCCTCGGCAGGAATTGTGATGAACTTGGCGTTAGCTATTGTATCCGCACTGTTCTTAAAGCTTATTGGTCTTTTGCCACAATCTTTTATCCAAAACTTTTTAGAAGTGTTTTTTGTTAATATGGTTATATATAACATTGTATTGGCCGTATTTAATATCTTGCCTTTTCCTCCGATGGATGGCTCAAAAATCTTTTTTGGTACAATTAACAAAAAATGGGCACATCAATATATTGCTGCGGATAAAATCGGAATGACAGCCTTTTTATTAATTGCGTTTGCTTTACCTTTATGCGGTACTGCTCTTAACCAAAATTGGAATATTTTAGGCTGGTATATCACCCATGTTTCTAAATTTTTTATTTCAATCTTAATTTAGGAAAAAAAATATGGAGAAACCTATTCTTGCTACAATGCTCTCCATTGACGGAACAAAACTCTCTGATGAAGAAATTGAGCTTTTTAAAAAGTTTAATCCTTTAGGCGTCACTCTTTTTTCTAAAAATATTCAAAATAAGAAACAATTAAAATCTTTAACAGATGAAATAAAAAATATATTAAACAGAGATGATGTCTTAATTGCCGTTGACCAAGAAGGCGGACGTGTTCAACGCCTGCATGAGCCTGAGTTCAGAAGCTATGCGGCTCAAATTGAATTGGGCAGATTGGAAGAAAAATTTGATTTTGCATCTGTTTTGCAGACAGCTCAAAATCAGGCTCTTTTGATTGCGCAAGAATTACTTAATTGCGGTATTAACTGGAATTATGCTCCTTGTCTTGATGTTTATTACCCTCAAACGTCTGATGTTTTAAAAAGCAGATGCTTTAGCTCTGATGAACAAAAAGTTGCTCTGCTTGGAAAAAAGATGATTGAGGCTTATATTATATCTGGTATTTGTCCTTGCATCAAACATCTTCCCGGGCACGGACGCGCTACCGTGGATCCGCATTTGGGATTACCTGTCATCAACACGACTTTATCTGAATTAAAAAAAGATTTTTATCCGTTTTTCTATAATCAACAAGCACCGGCCGGTATGACGGCTCATATTGTCATTAAAAACATTGATGACACTCTCCCTGTATCTCAGAGCAAAACAGCTATTGATAATCTTATTCGTAAAGAAATTGGTTTTGAGGGATTTCTTATTTCAGATTCAATTAATATGAATGCCCTTAAGGGAAATATTGTTGAACGCGCTCTTGCCTGCATTGATGCCGGATGCGATGCCGTATGTTATTGCCACGGCAACATCAAAGAAATGTTTGATTTATGCAAAAACTGCCCTGCCTTGACGGATAATTCCATGATTAGGCTTGCCAAAATTAAAAATATATTCCAAAATAAATCTGCTTTGTTGGATTATAATCAGATAGAAAAAAGTTATATCCAAACATGCCAAAATATTGTAAAATATACAGATAATTATGACGCGACTGAAGTTTTGCGCCAAATGAATAATTAAATAAACTCTGGAGGTTAATATGCTGGAATGGATTCTTATTATTGCTGTTATTGCCGCAATTTTTTATGCCTCTGAATTGCCTAAACTTAAGGTTTTTATGCAAGAAATCTTTGACAAGGTTAAAAATTCTGAAAAATTTAAAAAAATTGAAGATTTGGCTGATAAAAAGTCAGACAAAAACAAAACAAACTCTTAATTCATTGTTTTTGTTAAAAAAATAGTAGATTTTTGATTATTTTTATGCTATATTAGTAATTGTTTATAGAACAGGAGGTATGGCATATGAATATTACTTCTACTAGAAAAGTATCTTCAACCTCTGTTGTCTCTTCAAAAAAGGACAGAAATTATCCTCTTGGTGGGCCAACAGAAAGTTTTGTTGAAAAAATTGATACCAATAACAATGTGTTGGTTGGTGATGATTTTGATGAAAACAAAAAAAATCAGAATCCGTCACAAAATTCTCAACAAAAAGATAATCAAAAACAAAATTTGAATGAACCTGACTTGGCAAGGTCTTCAAACTATTCTTCTCCGTCTATTGAAGCTCTTGAAGCTAGCGGTGCTTTTGACAGCCTTGAAATGGACACTCCTTCTGATGCTCATAAAATTGGTATTTATGGAAACAATCAATCTATGTTTGATGCTAATTCTGATGAAATTAGAAAACAAAATTCTGTAAAAAGCCTATATGAAAATAATCTGCCCTTGGAAGAGATTGATAAATTTATTTAGTCGCTTCTTTTTGCAATTTTTCTATATCTGCCGGAAAAGTTACATCTAAAACATCATCTGAATTTTTGACTTTAAATACTTTTGTATAGTCTGCAAAAGGTGCAAATATGGTTCTGAGTTCTGCATTTTCGGGTACAATATCTGCATATGTGTAAAAATCTTTTCCCCAAATTATCGGGTTGCATTTTTTGTTTTTATACTCCGACAATATCAGTTGCTTATTATCTCCCTTTTTATACATCTCTATCATTTTATTGATATATTCTTTTGATATATTAGGCATATCTGCCGGCAAAATCATAACTCCGTCGCAAAAGCTAGGAATTGACTTTATTCCTGCTTCTATTGAGGTTTTTATGCCTGAGCGATATGATGTGTTTCTTACGACATTAACATCAATATCATCAATATAATCTTCCATTTCTTCTGCCTGATGGCCCGTGATTAAAAAAACAGGCGAAGCTTTTGATTTGACGGCGGCTTTCAATGCTTTTAAAAATAAGGGTTCGCCATTAATCGGGGTTAACAATTTATTGCGCCCGCACCTTGAGCCAATTCCTGCGGCCAAAACTATTGCGGCAATTTGCGCTTGAGACTTGTTGTTTGTATTGCTGGCTGATATATAATGATTTTGTTCTTCTGCCACAATCTTTTGTGTTTTTGCCAACACAAAATTCTGCGGATGATCAAAATCATATGCATTAAGCTTGTCATTTACCAAGGCTTGGCGCATATATCTCACGGCATATGAGCTGTCTACATTGTCATAATTATAAGGAATGACGATAATTCTTTTTCCTGATTTAGAAGCTATAATAAAATCTCCGGCATTGACCTGCGGTAAATAAGAACAAACAATATCATCTACTACACTGTTTAGAGCCTTAATTATAACATCATGCGGGCATCTCGTTTGTTGTGCCGGCAAAACAAACAAAACATCATTATTTTCTTTTAATGCTCTTTGCAATATGTTGGCTATGTCTTCTGAAGTATGCGCAGATTGATATTCGTGCTCAAATTTCAAATCCATCTTTGGAAAGTCACTTACCAATCTTTTCACAATACCCGTAAAATGTTTGGTTTCTTTTTTATCATTGGTCAAACGCGTGTATATCAACCCTACCTTTTTGGCGCTGATATCATGGATAGAAAGCAATTCCATATTGCCGGACAGACTCATCAATAACTCATCTACTTTTTCTTGCGGGATAAGCGGCAAATTTAATTCCAGCTCTGCAACAACACTGTCTTTTTCCACAACAATATATGGGCTGATTGTATTTAAGATAAAAAAGTTGCCATGACGATTAAACTTGGAAATTCTATCTTCATTAGCGGCAAAAACACCGTCTATGGTACTGATTATTTTACAAATTCCATTTTCTGTAATGCTATATGCCGTATTTTTGCCACACAACTTTGCTGCAATTTGACCTAATGCCGCACTTGCATCACAATCTCCCTCTTCCATTTCTGCAGCAAACATTGTTTCAATATAGGCTTGCTTAAACAAAGGAATATCTTTTTCTTGAACTTTATATGCTCTCGGGAAAACCGTATTTCCGATTGTTAATTCATTAAACAAATATTTTCCGATTAAATCTTTTATTTTAAATTCTTGGCAATTCATTCAGCACCTTTTAAGACTGTTATTTTATTAATATATAACCTTAAATTTAAACAATAAAACTATATTTTATAACAATACTCAAAAAATTGATGACTTTTTGAATATAATAGTTTATATTTCCATAAGTTTTATAACAAAAATAAGGTTTAAGAGTGAAAAAAATAATTTCAATCACTGAAGCCGGAAAAATTGTTAAAAGCAATTCTTCGGTTATGATTGGCGGCTTTTTACGCTGCGGAACCCCGGCTAAAATTATTGATGAATTGGTTAAAAATAAAGTTTCTGACTTAACTCTTATTGCAAATGATACATGTGTTCCGGATTCCGGTAGAGGTAAACTTATTGTCAATAAACAAGTTAAAAAGGTTATTACCACGCATATCGGAACCAACCCTGAGACAGGTAAACAACTTCATAATAAAGAAATTGAGGTTGAGTTGGTGCCAATGGGAACTTTGGTTGAGCGTATCAGAGCAGCCGGTGCCGGATTGGGCGGTGTATTAACTCCAACCGGTGTGGGCACTGTGGTTGAAGAAGGTAAGCAAACTTTAGAAATTGACGGCAAAAAATTTATTTATGAAAAACCGCTCAAAGCTGATTATGCCATTATTTATGCTAATAAGGTGGACAAGTTTGGTAACGCCTTCTTAGAGGGAACAACACGTAATTTTAATCCCGTCATGGCAACAGCTGCAGATGTTGTGATAGTTGAAGCTCAAGAACTCTCTGAAACACCACTTGACCCCAATTATATTACCATTCCCGGCGTGTTTATTGACTATATTGCCGTGTAAAGGAGCAAAAATGGAACTTTCTAAAGAACAAAAAAGAGATATTATTGCCAAACGCGTGGCTCAAGAATTGCATGATGGTGATGTCGTGACCTTAGGAATCGGCTTGCCAACAGAAGTTGCCAACCATGTGCCACATGATGTGAATATCATTTTGCAATCTGAAAACGGAATGATTGGCGTGGGACACCGCGATTTTAATGCGCCGGAACGCCCTATCGTTACCAATGCAGGAGGTTTGCCTGTTACAACAAAGCCTGGCGCTTGTTTTTTTGATACGACCATGTCTTTCACCCTCATTCGCGGAGGACACGTTGATGTAACCGTTTTAGGGGCACTCCAAGTGGATGAAGAAGGTAATCTTGCCAATTGGATGGTACCAGAAGTTTTTGTTCCCGGAATGGGTGGCGCTATGGACTTGGTTGTAGGCGCAAAAAAAGTGATTGTGGCGATGGAACACACGGCCAAAGGTGAAAAAAGAATCTTGAAAAAGTGCACACTTCCCCTCACCGCTGCTCACGAGGTGGATATGATTGTGACCGAAATGTGCGTGATTGACGTTACCCCTCAAGGCTTGGTTTTGAAAGAAATCAACCCCCTATTCTCTTTGGAAGATGTTATCAACGCAACAGATGCTGAATTGATTGTACCGGAAGTATTTACACAACAAGCTGTTTGATATTTTAATATATGTATATTTTCTAAAGCTCAAAACTTTATGGTTTTGGGCTTTTTTGTTTTATTACATAAATGTGACAATTTTATTTTTATTATATTTAATGTTTACAAAAGCTTTTCTTTGTGTTAGGGAGCAAAATGTATACAAATTATTTTATAAAACTTTTAAAACTCAAAAATTATGGAAAAGAGAAATTATTTTAGAAAGATTATTTTAACATCTGTTGCTATTTTGACATTAGCTATTGCCGGAGATGCTTGTGGCATTTTTTCAGATGGTATCTACAAATTTTTCAGAAACACGTCTCTAATAGGAATTGTGCTCTGTGCTTTTTATGGCATTGTTACAATTTTGAGGTGTTATGGAGTGTTTATTGGAAAAGGAGAAAATAAATTAGAAAGGAAAACTTTTGCTTGGGGATTGAGATTTTTAATTTCAATGCTATCATTTATAGGTATTGGACTTTTAGGTTTTGTTATCTATGACCTCTGCACTGAAGCCCAAATTATAATAAATGATACTCTTGTTTTTATATATAAAAAAGTAATGATTTTCCTTGGAGCATTTTTTATATTTGCATTTGTTGTATATAGTACACACAATATATATATGCTATATAGAAAATAACACTAAAAGACAGAGATTGTTATACTAACATTCTCTGTCTTTTTTTAAGCAAAAATATCTGATAATTTGCAATTTTCTTTTTCATCTGTTAAATTTATGCTCAATGCAGAAATGGTAATATTTTGAGAATGAATCTCTCTATCATCATCAGAGAAAAGACTTTCTGACAAATATTTTCCCTCCAAATTTTCCATACACATTCTTTTCTTTTCCACACTACCTTCATTGAAACGTCTGGTTCCATGACGACAGACCACGATTTTTTTCACACCTTCAGACGGAACATTTGGAAAATTGATATTAATCAAACAATCTGCATTAAAAGACTGCGCACAAACTTTTCTGATTATATTTTCAAGATAAATATCTGCTAAATTCCAATTCACAATCTCTGCGCCATCGGTTAACTGAGAAACGGCAATTGACCTAACACCGTGTAACACTCCTTCTATGGCAACGCCTATTGTTCCTGAATAGGTAATATCATCTGCAATATTGCGGCCATTGTTTATGCCGGAAACAATCAAATTAGGTTTCTTATCCTTCATAATCAGGGACAAAGCAATGCGCACACAATCACTCGGTGTTCCTTCTACCGCAAAATGCCGTTCATCTATTTTAAGAATGACATTGGGAAAATTCTCTGCTGAACTATGCCCTGCCATACTTCTTAAGGTATCTGATGTAATGGCGTGGCTGGCACCGCTCTTTTCTTGATTTGGAGCAACAACCCATACATCTGCACCCAAACGCAGCAATATCTTTTCAAGAAGCTTTATTCCTCTAGCCTCAATTCCATCATCATTTGATATAAGAATGGTTGTTGATGAAAAATCTGTTATCGGTTTGAAATGCATCCTTATCTTCCTCCGCGATGAAATTTATCAGATATAAGACTTTGATGGTTGGATAACCTGCCATTGAAGAACTCAGATAAAATCCTTTTTTCTTCTTTGCTCAATCCCAAAATTTGAATTGATTCGTTAATATAGTTCAATTCATAAGCCAAACGTTTTTCTTCATATGGTGATAAAGGTTGTCTTTCTTTTGCTTTGATAATGTGCTGAATGTCATTATGATTAGCATTTTCTGAAAGCAATTTGTTGTTTCTATCGACAACATTTAAGTTATAATCAGCTCCCTTATTGATGGCATCAACCACAATATCCACTCCATCTAAAGTTCCTTTGCTTAAAAAGTCATGACTTTTTAATGGGACCAATCTCGGAATAATCATCTCATTTTCAGGGCATTCTAAATTATGTCTTCTGGCCTGAAAATATCTGGTCACATTACTTAAATAGCACATATGTTTGTTTGCAGAAACGTATGTAAAGTTAATTTGGTATCCTCTTTTTCCAAACAACGCTTCCAAAGAAGCTTTAGGGTGATTATTGATGTCTATGCAAGGGGTGGATATAAGAATATGTCTGTTTTCATCAGCAGCGCGCAATAATGTATTGTCACGCAAAGCCAAAGGAAGCTGGCAATAATAATCCGCAATTAAAGGGTTTTCTTTAACTGCGTCAAAAACACGTTTATCATAAGAACGAAATTCATCAAAATCTGCTTCTACTAAATTGCCATCATATTTCTTTAATAAAGCTCTTTCCACGCTTGATTTTCCGGCTCCTGGATACCCCAAAACAACCTCAACCACAGGTCTTTCATCTGAAGATATCGGATGAGAAGAACTTAATTGTCTGGTGCAAACCTTATTAACCATTAAATTGATATATGTTTCTGATAACGGCTCGACCTCAGATTTTGTCTTTTTAGGATAATAGACCGTGTTACTATTTGCAATGGTATGACGCAAATCACAATATATATCATTCATATTACTATCCTTGCTGTCTAAATAATTTTATTCAATGGCAATAGAGTAATATAAATTATATATATTTGCAAGGTTCCTGATTGCAAAAAAAAGAGGTGCAGTTTGCACCTCTTTTTGTATCTTGTTTCCAAATCCAAACGATTAACGTTTAGAGAATTGGTAAGAACGACGAGCTTTAGCGCGACCGTATTTTTTACGTTCAACGGTTCTGTCATCACGAGTTAAGAAGCCAGCTTTCTTCAAAGCAGCTCTCAATTCCGGCTCATATTCGTTCAAAGCTTTTGAAATACCATGTTTGATAGCACCAGCTTGACCAGACAATCCGCCACCTTTAACTGTGCAAACAACATCAAATTCATTCATGCGGTTAGCAACTTCAAAAGGTTGGTTGATAATCATTTTCAATACAGGACGAGCAAAGTATTGGTCAATTGATTTTTCATTAATGGTGATGTTACCTTTACCAGGTTTAATCCATACACGAGCAACAGCGTCTTTTCTTTTACCTGTGGCATAAGAACGACCCAATTTGTCGCGGTTTGGTTTACGAACCTTAACTTCTTCGTTGTTAGAGGCGTTTTTGATTTCTTGCAAATCCATTATAATGCACTCCTTTTATTTTTCGGGTTCTTTCCAGCAATATCCAAAACAATCGGATTTTGAGCAGTATGAGGATGATTTTCTCCTGCATATACTTTCAATTTTGTCATCATTTGACGACCTAAAGGATTACGAGAAATCATACGTTCAACAGCTTTCTCAATAACTCTTTCAGGGAAACGACCAGCCAAGATTTTGCCAGCTGTTGTTTCTTTAATACCGCCAATCCAACCAGTGTGTTTGAAGTATTTTTTATCTGTTAATTTTTTGCCTGTTAATTTTACTTTATCTGCATTGATAACAACGACATAGTCACCGCAGTCCAAGTTTGGAACAAAGCATGCTTTGTGCTTGCCACGCAAAATCTTTGCGATTTCAGCAGAAAGACGACCCAATACTACTCCAGATGCGTCAACGACATACCATTTTCTTTCAATGTCAGATGGTTTTGTTGCATATGTGTTCATATTTTCTCTCTTTTTAAAGATAGTTGTTAAATTCGGTTTGAATATACAGGAAAAGTTTTGATTGTCAACTAAAAAATTTCATTATTTTTCAACACCTTAATTTATGGTATTATAATACCACTTGTTAACTCCTTGATTTTATTTGTTTTATAAATTTTCACAAAAATGAAATATTTTATTTCTTGCCACAATTCATAAAATCTGCTATTTATGTTTATTAAATTTGCTTTGTTTTCATTTCATTTTTTTTGAGTTGATACTTGGCTTAAACATCGTAAGATTTTTTAATCTGAGTATTAATTAATCAAAAAAAAATAAACAATGGAAACAACAACATTTTTTAATAGACTTCTCTTATTTATCTCTTTATTCATGTTTTTTTACATTATTGTTTTGGTAAAACAAAACCATGAACAAAAAGAACAAATTGAGAGACTAACTCGAATAAACCAATCGATGGTAAACCACATTCGAGAAGCCGAATTGGCCAAGTATCTATATGAGAACAATCTTGGCCGTGTAAAATAATTTTGAGGGAAGGAAATATTGCTTATTTTATAAGCCTTATCTCCTTCCTTTTTTTATTTATCTAACAATTCTTTTAATTCATAGAGTTTTTCCAAGGCTTCTTTTGGGCTATAATCATCAGGATTAAGCTCTTTTATGGCCTTGACTAGAGGCATTTCTTCTTCTCTTTCCTCTTTTTCTTCCATTTTCTTTTGCACGGCGGCAAACAACGGCAAGTCATCTATCATCTTGGTGATATAGGTGCTCTTGTCGCTATGCTCTAATGAATCAAGCACTTGTTCGGCACGTTTGACCACTAATTTTGGCAAGCCTGCTAATTTGGCAACATGAATACCATAAGATCTATCTGCCGCGCCATCAATTACTTCATGCAAGAAAATAACATCGCCGTTGAACTCTTTGATTTTCATACAATGCAGGCTCATATTTTTCAGCTTGCTGTTCAACAAAGTCAATTCATGATAGTGGGTGGCAAACAAAGCTCGGCACTTATTAACATCATGCAAATGTTCTACAACCGCCCAAGCAATTGACAAGCCGTCATAAGTTGCCGTGCCTCTGCCGATTTCATCCAAAATGACAAAGGAGCGCTCATCTGCCTGATTCAAAATGCTGGCGGTTTCAACCATCTCAACCATGAAGGTGGAACGTCCCTTGGCCAAATCATCAGAAGCACCGACACGGGAAAAAATCTTATCAATAACGCCGATATGCGCTGATTTTGCCGGAACAAAGCACCCCATTTGCGCCATAATTGCAATGATGGCATTTTGGCGCAGAAAAGTTGACTTACCAGCCATATTTGGACCAGTCAAGAGCCAGATTTTGCCGTTTTCTTCACTCAAAACACAATCATTGCCGACAAATGCGCCGTTATGCTCTTTATTGATAGCTGCCTCGACAACAGGATGTCTGCCTTCTTTCACATCAAAGACCAAACTTTCATCCACAACCGGTCTGGTATAATTTTGCTCAATTGCCAAATCGGCCAAGCCTGCAGCCACATCCAGCTCAGCAAGAGCTTTTGCCGTGCGAGAAATGTCATCTGACAAACGAATCACATCTTCTACCATTTGAGCAAAGAGTTCCAACTCCATAGCCAGAGCCTTATCTTCAGCACCTCTTATCTTATTTTCCAACTCGGTTAACTCAACCGTGGTAAAGCGTGTGGCATTCAACACCGATTGTCTGTGAATGAAAAATTTGTCTTCAAGCATTTGGGCGGCAAATTTGCTCGGCGTTTCTACAAAATAGCCAATCACATTATTATATTTGATTTTTAATTGCGGAATGCCGGTTTGTTCGGCATATTTTGCCTGCATATCAGCCAAAAGTTTGTGGCTGTCATTTTTAATATGTTTGATTTCATCTAACGGCGGATAATATCCTTCTTTGATAAAGCCACCGTCTCTAGCCAAAAGCGGCAAATCTTCATCAAGAGAATTGGCTAATTTGTTGACCAAATCTTCATGATAACCCAAGCGATTGAGAATATCTTGCAAAGCATCGGGCAACTCTTTTATCATTTGAGCATCAGGCTTTTGAGAAAATTCTGCTAACAAATTTTTGATTTTTGGTACAATATCCAAGCCTTGACCGATATTAGCTAAATCTCTGGGGCCGCCTCTTCCCAAGCTGATGCGAGAAACGGCTCTTTCAATATCCGGACAAGAACGCAATATTTCTCGAAAATCTTCTCTGACAGAATTATTTTCCATAAAAAATTCTATCACGTCCAGGCGATTATTAATCTCTTTTATATCCAGCAACGGATTTGCTACTCGGCTGTGCAACAACCTACCTCCGGCTCCGGTAATGGTTCTATCCAACACGCCAAACAGGCAAGCATTTTTATCTCCGGTCAGGCTTTCTGTCAGCTCCAAAGAACGTCTGGTTGCTCCGTCAATCTCTATTACTTTGTTTTCATGCAGTTTTATTGGTTTTTCTATTCTTGGAATGCGGCCTTTTTGGGTGTTTTCAATATAATCAATCAACAATCCGGCGGCAATAATCTCCGGTTTTGCAAAGCTGCCGAAAACCTCCAACGAATGCACTTCATAAACATCTTGCAACCTCTTTAAGGCATTATCATAATTAAAACGAGCTTGCGGCAAAACGCTTAATTGCTCTCTATATTCATTCAAAACACCAAAGATTTTCGGATTTTGCAAAAAGCTATCTGAAACCAAAATCTCAACAGGATTTAATCTGGCTAAGACCATACTTAAAACAGAGGCTTCATTTTTATCTCTTAAATTAACGTCTTGCGTATAAAAATCTCCGGTAGAAACATCTACCCAAGAAATGCCCAACACATCTCCGCTTTTGGCAAAAGAAAGCAAGAAGTTGTTCTTTTTAGAATCAAGCAAATGGTCTTCAGTTAATGTTCCGGCCGTAACCAGACGAATAACCTCTCTTTTAACGACTGATTTGGCACCTCTTTTTTTGGCTTCTTTAGGGTCTTCGGTTTGTTCACATATTGCAACTTTGTAGCCTTGTCTAATCAGTTTTGCCAAATAACTCTCATAAGCATGAAACGGAACACCGCACATCGGAATATCTACATTTTCATGTTTGCCTCTTTTGGTTAAGGCAATATCCAATGCTTTTGAAGCCGTAACAGCATCTTCAAAAAACAACTCATAAAAATCACCCATGCGATAAAACAACAAATAATCTTTATGGGCGTTTTTGATTTCTAAATATTGCGCCATCATCGGCGTGGCGTTTGCAGGAATTTCCATTTCAGTCATTTTTTTCTAAAAATTTATTAATTTTAAACTTGTTTGATAATAGTATATTTATAAGTATAGTCTAGAACTTTTTGCTATTTATGGAACAAAAAACAATGTTTAAGTTTGGAAAAAAATTTCTCGATTTTGAAAAAAACAACCGTTTTATTCAACGTGTGCTTTTTTTATCTATTCCAACTGCTTTTATCTTCATTTTGCTGGTTGCCGTTGAACTGATGTCTCCGGTTATGGCTTTGGTCTCTTTTACATCAATTATTATTTTTAATATGCTCTTGTTATTTCCGATTACTTTTGAAATGCAACAAATTAAAAAATATATTGAAAACTTGGCCTCCGGAAAAAATGTTGAAGATTATGACATGAAATTGTCTGAAAAAGACTCTCAAGCCATTGTGGAAGCCGTGAATACCATGCATAGCTTTTGGGCGCAAAAAACAGATATGCTTGAAGCTCAAACAATCTCTGATACCGCTGTTTTAGACTCCCTCCCCGACCCGATTATGATGATTGATCGAAGCGGAAATATCTTGGGGGCAAACCTTTCTGCCAGAACTTTGTTTGGCAAAAATATTACTAACAAAAACGTAGATAAGCTCTTTAATTCCAACAATTTTATTGAAGCTGTTAACCGTGTGTTGAAAAAAGAAAGTACTTCAGAAAACCTTATTTTTTATGTAAAACAACCTATTCAACAAAAACTTTATGCGCATATTAAACAACTGCCATGGTTGTCTAAAGGAAGAGCTGTTGCCGTGATATCTATTTATGATATGACAAAAGCTCTTAAAATTGAAAAAATGCAATCTGATTTTGTGGCCAACGCCAGCCATGAACTTCGTACTCCTTTGGCCATTATTTCCGGATTTATTGAAACTTTACAAACAACCGCCCATGATGATGAAAAAGCTCGTGACCATTTTCTCTCCATTATGAAAGATCAGGCAGAATATATGTCCGCCTTGATTGAAAATTTGCTTTCTCTTTCCAGAATTGAGCTTAATCAAGATCAGCGCCCATCTGAAAAAGCCGATGTTGCTAAATTGATTGATGAGGTAAAACTTGCTCTCATTCATAAAGCTCAAGAAAGAGAAATGAATATTGTGGTGGAAAAAGAGGCTCACTTACCCGAAATTACGGCAGATAAAGCTCAGGTCAAACAAATTATTCAGAACTTGACAGACAACGCCTTGAAATACGGTATGGCAAAAACAAATATCACTATTCGAGTGCAACTGGCTAACGCCATTCCTTTATCTAAAAGTTATAAAGTTGCAGAAGGCGAGGCTTTGGCTATATCTATTAACAACAAAGGACCTAAAATCAGCCCTGAAGATTTAGCTCGGTTAACCGAACGCTTTTTCCGCCTGCAAGAACACAAAGATCTCAATATCAAAGGAACAGGCTTAGGACTTTCTATTGCAAAGCAAATTATTTTGCGTCATAGAGGCAATTTAACCGTATCTTCAAACTCTTATCAGGGAACAACCTTTACAATATATCTTCCGGTGGAGCAATAACATCTTGCGCTTTTTTCTTTTTGAAAAAATGCATATAAGTAACCGGTTTGATATCCGTGGCTTTATAGACTAATTTTCTGATTTTGGCTCTTATATATTCTTCTATTTGCGCCTCTTTATAATTAAGTTTGACAATCTCTGCCGGAAGACTTTGTGTAACCTGCTCTTTGATTTCTTCTGCCAAATTGTTAAATGCTTCTTCTTCCAAAATGTCAATTGAAGAAATTTCTAAATCTTCCAAATGCCAATTTTCATCAAAAAAAGCACTGATGAATAAAGAACAATTATAAGCTATTCTTTTGCGATTTTTTATCAGCTGAGAATTAAGAGAGGTTAATTGGTTTCTATCTACCCCGATAATGTCTGTGGGAATTTCTCCCACTTTTTCAATCTGATGCTCGGATAAAAGCATAACATCTCCGTTGCGGGCAATGACAACATCTTCAACACCACATTCTAGCGCAAATCTTTTTTGCGCACGCAAGTTTCTTTTATCTCCATGCACAGGCAAAACAATCTTGGGTTTTAAGAGTTCATACATTTTTTTAACATCATTTTTGCAAGCGTGCCCTGAAGTATGAACCAAATATTCTTCGCTTGAGATGACCTCAACACCGGCATCTCTTAATTTTTCTTGCATCTTTTCAATTTTTTCTTCATTTCCAGGAATAATCTGTGATGAAAAAATAATCGCATCACCTTTGCCCAAACTAATATTCTTATTTTCGCCGTTAACAATGCGAGTTAAGCCACTGCGATAATTGGCCTGAGAGCCAGAACAAATATAAAGCATTTTATCAAGAGGAATATCCATAGCTTGTTTGGCCTCAACATATGAGGGCAAGTTTTCCAAATAACCGCATTCTTTAGCGATGTTTATGTTTTGTATCATGCTCATTCCGGCAACAACAGGTGTCCTGTCTGCCGCATGAGCCGCTAATATCAAACTTTCCAGACGGGCAATATTAGATGCAAAACACGTGGCAACCAATGTGTTTTTGAATTTTGGCACCAGCTCTAGCAAGCTTTCTCTTATCACACTTTCTGACGGACCGGAAACCTCATGATCCAGATTGGTTGAATCTCCAACATATAAGTCCACCCCTTCTTTGGAGATTTCTACCAATCTATCATAATCTGTCTTAATAAAATTAATTTGCTCATCATCAAAGCGCCAGTCGGTAGCATGAAACACATTGCCATATTTGGTCTTGATGAACAAACCGCAACTGTCCGGCAAAGAATGCGCCAAAGGAACATATTCTACCTCAAAGTTATCAAGCTTGATTTTTCTTTGCTCATTAATGGAATGGAGTGCAACCGCATCGTCTAATTTATATTCAAACAATCTTCTTTCAATATGTCCTAAAGTAAAGTCTGCGGCATATACCGGACATTTTAATTTGGGCCAAACATGGGCAATTGCGCCAAAGTGATCTTCATGAGCGTGGGTTACAAACAAAGCTTCAATATCTTCTTGATATGGTTCTAAGAAAGAAGCATCGGCAAAACCCATATCAATTCCGGGGAAATCATCATTTAAGAAACCATAACCGCAATCTACAACAATGATTTTGCCATCAACCGCATAGGCATACATATTAAAGCCAACTTCCTCGGCTCCGCCCAATGCTACAAAATATAATCCTTCTTTGTTAAAACAATTCATTCTCTAACCTATTTGATGATTTATCCTTATATATAAAAAATATCACCAGCGCAAATTTTTTCAATACCCTTATTTGTTTCCAAAAGCAAAAAGCCATTCTTGTCAATATCTTTGAAAATACCTATCTTGTTCTCTTTTACACCTCTAACCTCAATTTGCTCTCCCAAACCTTTGACATGAGATAACCAAACGGAGCGAATGCCCTCAAAGCCTGAATTTTGCAAAATATCAAAATTCTTGTCAAAACAAAATAAATATTCTTTGAGCAAGGTTATTCTGTCTGTTGGGTACCCTTGGTCAGCTAATGATACCGGAGGATAAATCAAGCCTTCTATTTTTGGAGATTGAGCTATATTAACACCAATGCCTATAACCAAATAATCTCCCTCACCTTTTTCCATTAAAATTCCTGAGACCTTACAACCTTTGACCAAAACATCGTTTGGCCATTTTAATTTTATATCAATATCAGGAAACAGATTTTTTATACTCTCTAATAAGCTTAACGAAACTACAAATATAATTTCGCCTAACTGAGACAACGGAACTTTAATTAACAAAGACATAAACAGATTTCCCTCTAGGCCTATCCAACTTCTGCCTCTGCGACCATGACCTTGATTTTGCATTTTGGCGCTGATAATATATTTGCCGTCCGTTACTTTTTTGCTTAAATCCAAAGCCTCGTCATTTGTACTTAAAACTTCTTCTTTATCTATCCAATTCCAATCTTTATATTTTTCCATCACTTTACCTTAATATTTTTTCTAAGTTTTCAATATAAAATGCCGGATTTAAGATGCCGATTAAAAATACCACAATAAACACGCTTATCCAAAATACACTGCCGTTATTTATTCTATCAAGATGTTGGCTTTTTTCTGAAAAGAAAACTTGGCTAATAATATTTAAATATGCTATCAAAATTAAGAAAAACGCCATAAAGAAGAAAAACATAACCCAATATTCTTCTTGCAAAACAAAAGAATCAACAATTTGTAACTTGCCAACAAAACCCAAACTCAACGGCATTCCGGCAATAGACATTAAAAATATGCAAAGCAAAACAGCCAACATCGGTTTTTGAGAATACAATCCTTGAACCGATGAAAGCTCGCTTAAATATTCTCCCTTGGACTTTAAGCAAAACAAAATCCCATATATTCCAAGTATGGAAACCATAAAAATTATTAAATATATTAAGCTGCTCAGCTCATTGGCTTTATCAAAATTTTTTAATGTTAAAATTGAAACCCCTACCGCATATAAACTACTATATGATATTATGACTTTTAAATTATTTTCTCTTATTAAACTTAACGCGCCAACAAAAATGGATAAAAAGGCAAAAAGCTCTATGATGTAATACACTTCTTCAAAACCCATAATACCGGTTTGTTTGGATAAATATACAAAACTACCATAACCTGCAAACATTGGCAAAATTTGAATAACGGCACTGCTTGGCAATATGCTATTTTGATGTATTTGCACTTTTCCGGCATGTAGAGGGAAAATACCAATCAGATAAATTAGACTTAAAAGCAAGCCCATATAAGCCATTTTATCAAAGATATTTGTTGTTGAGCTTTTATAATATTTTATAAATGACACAACATCTAAACCAGATATCTTTTGCCCAAAGTAATATAAACTTACAAACATCATCAACAATACAAATATTGAAAATATGCCATATTTTTTTTCTGATTGCGTGTCTTCTTCATTAAATATTACGGATAATTTATATTCTATCAGCAAACTTAAGACTATTCCTAATCCTATCAAGCCTAAATTGGCACTGGATAATATTAAGGATAAAGCACTCAACAACCATAATGATAATCCATAAAACAGCGCTGAGTTCAAATTCTTGCTCAAAAACCATTTGCATGACATGGAAAAAATTATCCACGCGCTGATGCTTAAGATTATTTTATAAAATATGGTGCTGCCAGTATTGTGAAATAAATCTCCGTTAATATGAAAATATTGAAGTGTTATTTCTCCTAATATATAAAAAAACAGACCATATTTGCTCAATGAATAAAATGTTTTAGGCGTGTTGTTTGCTCTGTATTTGTCAATTAAAAAAAACAACAATGCAATAATGATTAACAAAATTTCAGGCAAAACAGAAAGTATATTTGGCAAAACCTTGTCCTTTCTAAAGTATGAATAAAAACCACAGCGGCTTGATAAATGACATTAACAAGCAAAAACACACAAATATCATCAGACTAAAAAACTTTGGGCTTATGTCTTTAACTTCTATTATATTCAAGCTCCATTTTTCAAAATCTCTTAATCTGAAAAATTCATTTAATAAAGCGCATGAAACTATTATGATAGCCAACAGCATAATTATACCCATTTGAATATTGCTGGCTAATAAATTTGATAAAATTAAAAAATTGCTTAAAAAAAGTGAAGAAATCGGCAACCCAACAGCGGCTAAACTCATAAAACTATATAATAGCGACAATCTTGGATAGGCGCATAACATTCCATCATCTAATATGGAATATTGTGATTGTTCCTTATATAAATAATATGAAAAAATTTCTAAACTGGCGACTATCAATAAATAGCTAAATAATGAATAGACTATGTTGAGCAAGATAACTTCTTTTCCGGTTATTATGCCTAATAAATACATAATATAATATACCGTAACATATGAAAAAATTTTATACTGCCTGTCTTTGTTGGTAAAACCTATCAAAGCAATAAACAACATTGTTATTACACTTATGATTTGTAAAATTAAAATGACTATATCCAAAACCTGTGGCAATGTTTGCGGCAAAAAACGTATAAAACCGTATAAACCGGTCAATGGTATAATGATAGATATTATGAAGACCATCGGGTTTCTTAAGTTTGAATCAACCGATGATATCCAATAATGGAAAGGCCATACCGGTATTCTGGAAAGCAACGATAAAAAAATTGCTCCCCATATAAAATATTCTAAACGGTTGCTTAAATCCATCAAACTTAACTGTTGCAAACCCAAAACGCCTTTTTGGTAGTTAAACAGCAAAACAACCGCCGCAAAAAACAATATGGCTCCAACCATATTATATACAAAAAACCTATTGATATATTCTTTTCTCTTAATATCTCCAAACATGCCCAAAAGCAAAAATAACGGAATGAGCATTGCTTCAAAAAACATATAAAAAGAAAAAATATCTCCGGATATAAAAAATCCGTTTACCATACTTAAAAATAATAACGATAAAACTAACAAACTTTTTTGTTTTTTGTTATTATTCCTTATTCCAACATAACCAATTATATAGGCAATATGAATGGCTAAAAGCATCATTAATGACAAAATATCAACACCCAACATAATATTGATATCCGGATTTTTCATCCATGCATATTTTTCGGTTAATTGTAATCCTGCGGTATCTACTTTTATCAGGGAAAACATTCTCATCAGCATAATAATATTGGATATAACCGTAAAAATGGCTACATTATACGCATTATTGGTTTTTATTTCATCTGAATCTTTGGCCGCTAATGTAAATAACATTCCTAAAAACGGTATTAAAATTATTAAAGATAAATGAGAAAAATTGTTTAACATCTTTATTTCCTAATGTATTGCCACAGCATTAAAAGCAAAAATCCCAGTGCTAAATATGCAAAACTTGTTCTTAAACTGAAATGATTGGCTTTTTGCAACAAAATTAAAAATTTTGAAAACAGATTGTTTAATGTATTAATGATTGTTCTTTCTATTAATATAAAATCCACCAACAACCATAAAATCCGACCTAAAATGATTAGCGGTGCCAAAACAATATATTCAAAAATATCTGCATATATGTCCGTTTCTTGAATTTGTTCGTTTTGATAAAAATGAGCCAAATTTCTTAACGGATAAAAAATAAAACTTATTAAAAATACTAAAAATGAAATTATATTTATCGGCAATGCTTCTTTATCTATGTTTATATAGCGGAAAGCAATCAGGCAAAATAAAATCATAATCAAATATACTGACCAATTGTTATTTTTGAGCAATGCATATACTCGCTCATCTGCTTGCGTTACGCCTAAAAAAATTTGATGAAATGCATATCCCAAAAATAAGCTTAATACCAATATATATATAAAGCATATTACTGAACTTATTGGCGATAAATTGCTCCAAAATAAATTTATGCCACAGATAAAACTTATAAAATATAAAGCAAAACTAAATTTTAATTTTTTTATAAAACCACCCATCTTGGAAATATTTTGCTCATATGATGATATGTTATATACACTATATGCCATTAAATTCAAAAGATAACTCAAAAATAAGCCTGCACCTAAAATTTGCCCCATATTATTGGGTGATACGGATATTAAATAAAAGCTCATTCCCCAATTTAATTGAGCAATGCCTACCGCTTTTTCTTTCAAATTATCTTTCAAAAAGGCATTATATAAACCTGACAAAAATGTTCCTAATGCCAATAGTTTTATGGATATTAAACCATAGTCGCTCAAATTTAATATACCAATTAACTTATAGAGTATAATCATTCCAGCCGTCGGTGTGCCGCAATATAAGAGATAATTTAGACGATTAAACTGTAAAACGCTCATATCATAAAATTGATTATGAAACATTAATAAGCCCGATTTAATGCTTATGGCAAATATAAATAAAATTACCACCAAATCTTTATGCGCACCTGTTTTTTGATATAATTCTACTGCATTTATATCTAAGGTATTTAAATATGCGTAACACAAACTACATATACTAAACAATGTGATATCTGATAAAAAATTATAAAAGGCATATTTTTTTCTGGCATCCACATCATTAATCTGGCAAAAACCTATAACTGAAATTAAATTACTTGCCACCAACAACTGTACCATATTTTTTGACGATAATAAGATTATATAAAAACATAAATTTAAAAATATAAAACTAACAAAGCGCTGTCCGCCCTCGTCCTTTTGAAAAATGCTAAAAAATGATGCACATACGGATAATATAAAAATGGGTATTAAAATTTGGTATAATGTTTTATTTAAATATAAGTCTATATTTACTTCCAAATTTAAGTATTTTAGCCATATTAATGAAAACTTTGTGTCTTGCCCCAAAAGATAAGTATGTATTAAAACATAAGATGTTATACCCAGCAATACACAAAGAAAAAATGAAACCAGCGTCTTTGCCCGTTTCATTATAAAAATATTTCCCAATACGCCAACAAGAAATAATGCAAATATATTATTTATCATCATTTTACTATGCCTTTTTTCTTCAGCATAGCAACACCTTTCTTTTTTTAAAGCTTTTCTTTGAGGTTATAAAGAAAAAACTCCGTCTTTTGCAAACGGAGTTTTTGTCTTAATTAAATTTGCCGTGACAATGTTTGAACTTTTTGCCACTTCCGCAAGGGCAAAGGTCATTTCTGGCAACCTTTCCCCATGTGCTTGGATCTTTGGGGTCAAAGGGTTTATATTGGAAAGGTGTTTGCTTTTGCGCTTTTTCTTCCTGTTCTTCTGCCCCACCCATAACCGAGCTTGGACTTTCATGCACTTCTTGCAAATTTTGTTGCATTTGCGGACGTTCCATATTCTCTGCCGAATCTCTTTGAATTTGAGCGTTACAAATCAAGAAAGTAACCTTTTCTCTTAATTGATCCAACAAATATGAAAACATATTAAATGCTTCTTTTTTGTATTCATTCAACGGATCTTTTTGGCCATAAGCACGCAATACGATTGTATGTCTCATCAAATCAAGGGCGGCAATGTGGTCTTTCCACAACTGATCCAAAACCTGCAATAAAATGCTTTTTTCAACATATTTAATAACGGCTTCCGGCACATTTTTATATCTGTCTTGCAATGTGTTTTCCATTGCTTCCACTATTCTTTGAGCAAAGATATCTGCACTTATCTCTTTTTCTTCAGACATTTCTTTTAACGGGAAGCTCATACCGATTGTGCGGTTTAGTTCTTGAGCCAATTCATTTAACTTCCATTCAGACGGCATTGTACCGTATGGCGCATATTGAGATACCAAATCTTCAACAAACTCGTCTCTCATATCGCGAATCGTTTCAGATACGTCTTCTGCTTCCATTAATTCTTTTCTTTGCTCATAAATAACTTTGCGTTGATCATTCATCACGTTATCATATTTCAGCAAGTTTTTACGGATATCAAAGTTTCTTTCTTCTACTTTTTTCTGGGCTTTTTCCAAAGCTTTGCTGATGAACGGATGAACCAAAGCCTCTCCTTCGGGCATGCCGAGTTTTTGTAAAACAGCACTCATTCTTTCAGAACCAAAGATGCGCATTAAGTCATCTTCCAAAGATAAGAAGAATTTTGAATGTCCGGGGTCTCCCTGACGTCCTGAACGACCTCTTAATTGGTTATCAATACGGCGGCTTTCGTGTCTTTCCGTACCAATTACATATAAACCACCGGCTGCCAAAGCTTCTTTTTTGCCTTCAGCAACTTCTTCTTTAATCTTTGTTTTGATTTTTTCTATTTGTTCGGGTGTTTCATCGCCTTTTAAGGTTTCTTTTAAGCGCATGTCAACATCACCGCCCAACGGAATATCCGTACCACGACCAGCCATATTGGTCGCAATGGTAATAGCACCCGGAACACCTGCTTGAGCCACGATTGAAGCTTCACGCTCATGGTGTCTGGCGTTCAAAACCTCAAATCGAACATTGCTTTTAGCTCTTAATAAATCTGCCAATAACTCAGATTTTTCAATTGAGGTTGTACCTACCAAAACAGGCTGATTTCTCTTGTGGCAATCTAATATGGTTTTGATAATGGCATCATATTTTTCTTTTGCCGTACGATATATTTCATCATGGTCATCAATTCTTATAACCGGACGGTTGGTCGGAATTTCAACACAATTTAAGCCATAAATGTCATTAAATTCGGCTTCTTCGGTCATTGCCGTACCGGTCATGCCTGATAATTTCGGATACAAACGGAAATAATTTTGGAATGTGATTGATGCCAAGGTTTGGTTTTCTGATTGTATCGGACAACCTTCTTTGGCCTCAATTGCTTGGTGCAAACCATCGCTGTAACGACGACCTTCCATCATTCTACCCGTAAATTCATCAATAATCACAACCTTATTGTCTTTAACAATATAATCAATGTCTCTGATATGCATTTTGTGGGCGCGCAATGCTTGGTTAACGTGATGAACCAAAGTGACATTTGAAACATCATACAAACCACCGTCTTTAATTAAGCCCACTTCTTTTAAGAGTTGTTCAACATGCTCTTGTCCGGCTTCAGTCAAAACTACCGTTTTGGCTTTTTCATCTTTTTCATAATCTGTTTCCAACAAATGTGGAATGATTTTGTTTACCAAAATATATTTTTCAGAACTATCTTCCGCCGGACCGGAAATAATCAACGGTGTTCTGGCCTCATCAATCAAAATTGAGTCAACTTCATCCACAATGGCAAAGTTAAACGGACGTTGAACCATATCGGCTTTTTCAAACTTCATATTATCTCTTAAATAGTCAAAACCGAGCTCATTGTTGGTGCCGTAAATAATATCGCTGTTATAAGCAATTCTTCTTTCATCATCATTTTTGCCATGGACAATATAGTCTACGCTCAACCCCAAAAAGCGATAAACTTGTCCCATCCATTCTGCGTCACGCTTTGCCAAATAATCATTGACGGTAACAATATGAACACCCTTGCCTTCCAAGGCGTTCAAATAAGCAGCCAAGGTTGCCACAAGGGTTTTACCTTCACCGGTCTTCATTTCGGCAATCATACCTTTGTGCAAAACAATACCGCCAATTAACTGAACATCATAATGACGTTGACCTAACGTGCGTTTTGCAGCCTCTCTGACAACAGCAAAAGCCTCTGGCAAAAGGTCATCCAATGTTTCTCCTTCTTGCAGACGTTGACGAAACTCTTGCGTTTTAGCTCGCAATTCTTCATCGCTCAGAGAAAGAAACTTTTCTTCCAATGCGTTGATTTTTTGAACTATTTTATATTGTTTTGCAATAAAACGATCATTGGCACTACCAAAAATTTTACGAGCTAAGCTGCCTAACATTATATTTTTCCTCATTTATATTCTTATAATCTAGGCTAAAAATAGTGTTTTAACTCAAGAAAGTCAATAGCAGCGCAAAAGTTATAAACTATGCAAAAAAAATATTTGGAAAAAAACAATTTTTTAGTGTATAAATTTCATTAGAAAAAATTTTTGTTTGGAGAAAAAATCATGAATAAAAAATATATGGCTTTTGCTTTAATCAGCGCATTTTCCTTGAATGCAAGCTTAGCTATGGCTGAAGGTAACAACGGTGTGGCTGCTATTGTTAACGGTGACAAGATTACCGTTGATGATGTGAGAAATGCTTATAATGCCAACCCGCAAATTAAAGACAGAGTTTCTTTTGAAGAATTTTACAACAAATCTTTAGATGGTTTTATCAGTGGCAAAATTATCTACCAACAAGCTAAAAAAAATGATATTGAAGATACTCCTGAATACAAAGCTCAATTGAAACTTGCTAAAGAAGAATTAGCTCGCAAAATTTATATGGAAAAACAAATTGATAAAAAAGTTACAGATGCTGAAATTAACAAACTTTATAATGAATATAAAGACACTTTCAAATCTGAAAAAGAAATTAAAGCTAAACATATCTTGGTTGATGATGAAAAAACAGCCAAAGATATAATTGCCAAACTCAAAAAAGGTGAGAAATTTGATAACTTGGCTAAAAAATACAGCAAAGATAAACCTGATTTAGGTTACTTTACTCAAAAAACTATGGTTCCGGAGTTTTCTAAAGCAGCCTTTGCTTTGAAAAAAGGTGAATATTCTAAAGCTCCGGTTAAAACAGCTTTTGGTTACCATGTTATTTTGGTGGAAGATGTCAGAGATTCTAAACCTGCTGATTTGAAAACTGTTAAACCTCAATTAAAAGCTATGCTTTCTCAAAATGCTTTAGCTGAATCTTTCCAAGCTATTGCTCAAGACAGCAAAGTTGAAAAATATGGTTTAGACGGTAAAAAAATTGAAATTGCACCGATGACTAAATAATATCATTATTTACTTTTAAACAAAAAAGCATCGGTTTTTATCGATGCTTTTTTTTGTCCTTATATCTCATTTTTTACGAATCGTTGATTTTACAAAAAAATATAACTCTATAAATTTCAAAAATGTTCATTGAGATTACTTATAAAATTTTTTTTCTTATTGTATTGGCTATCCAGCCCATACTGGTTCATCGTCAAAGTATGGGGCAGAGAGTAAAAATTAAAAAAAATATCATAATCAAAACACCAAAGTAGAAATAAATTAAGCACATAAAATTCGAAC
>CASFJL010000019.1 GCA_949295005.1 uncultured Pseudomonadota bacterium
TTTTTATTCCATTTTGTAGGATTGCATAAAAATCGCTTATACTTTCTTTAATATTTGTAACATTTTAACTTTGGCAATATTTGTAACATTTTAACTTTGCTATGACATATAACTTTAATTCTTCTTAATTTCCACCACCACCGGCACGTGGTCGGACGGACGCTCGCCGGCGCGCCAATCTTTCAAAATTTTGTAGCTGACCACGCGGTCTTTGAGGTTGGGTGAAACCCAAATATGGTCCAAGCGACGCCCTTTGTCATTGGTCTGCCAGTTAGGGTTGCGATAACTCCACCAAGTAAAAATCTTCTCCGGTTCAGGGTGAAATTCACGGGCAATGTCCACAAAATCAAGCGAGGCTTTAAGGCGGTTCAAACGCTCCACTTCAATCGGTGTGTGAGAGACGATTTTCAAAAGCTGTTTGTGATTCCATACATCATTTTCATAAGGTGCCACGTTAAAATCACCGCAAAGCAGCATTTTTTTGTTCATGAGCTCGCTTTTGTGCTGTTCGTAATATTCGGATATATCATCCATAAATGTCAGCTTGTGTGCAAAGGAAAGATTCTCTATCGGGTCTGGAATATCACCACCCGCCGGAATATAAATGTCGTTGATTTCAATATCATCAAACACGGTTGCCTTAATATGGCGCGCATCATGTTTTCCTACCCAATCGCAACGAACCGCATTTTGTAAAGGAACTTTGCTCAAAATTGCCACGCCGTTATAACCAGCCATGCCGTAAAGCGCAATTTCGGGGTATCCCAAAGCACGGATGGCATCAAAGGGAAAATCTTCTTCTTTGGCTTTCACTTCTTGCAAGCAAATAATGTCCGGATTTTCGGTTTCAACCAGTTTTTTCAGCGCCTCCATGCGGATTCGGATGGAGTTGGCGTTCCATGTGGCGAGTTTGAATGTCGTCATTTTTTATCTTTTCTTATAGTTAAGCGGATTCTTTTTGTCTTTGCGGAATTGGAACAATTTGCTATCCAAATCAACATCTTTTTGTGCACCGTAGAGCGAAACCGTGACTTCCACTGATTGCGGGTCAGTCACTTTCCATTGTTTGAGCTCAAAAGGTTCTTTGTTAAAAATAAGAGTGATTGGGTTAATATCTTTCTTTTGCGGATATTCAACCGTCAGCATGAGGGTACCGCGGTCTTCATAAAAGTCGATAACTTTAAGGTTCTTCCCATCAATTTTGATATCATTTGCCAAAATCAGCGTTGCCGGAATATCGTCATAGTCAATATGCGTCACTTGGTCGAGCTCTTTGTCATTATAAACAATAAACTCGCCGTTGCCGATGATGTCCACATCAACCGGTGCGCCATATTCCATGCGAATTTTGTTGGGTTTGGCAATATAAATTTTGCCCTCGGCGGTAGAGCCGTTGCTCGCTGTTTGCACAAATTCTGCCTTAAGAGTTTTGAGGCTGTTAAGATATGTTTCAACTTGAGAAATAACTTCTTTGCTGGGTTGTTTTGCCAAAGCAACAGAAACCACACAGCAAAAAGCAAAAATAAAAGTACAAAGTTTTTTCATCAGATGTTTTAACCTCTCTTAAGCGTTGCGGACTTTGAAAATGCCGTTTTCAAAACCTTGAATTTCTTTGTTGGATTCAGCCATTTCCAAGCGTTTTTCGGTAAGGGCGGCATATTCTTTTTCTCTTTCGATTCCAATATAATTTCGATTAAGTTTTTTTGCAACCACCGATGTTGTGCCGGAGCCGACAAAAGGGTCAAGAATAACATCGCCTTCGTTACTGGAAGCCAAGATAAGTTTGGCAATCAGTTTTTCCGGCTTTTGGGTGGGATGATTGGTGTTTTCAGGCATTGACCAAAACGGGATAGAAATATCTGTCCAGATGTTGGAAGGGTGAGTCAGGCGTGTTTTTTGTGTGCCGTCATCAACCCAGTCTTTAGGCTTGCCGTTTTTGTCTCGATAAGGTGCAATGACCGGACGTTGAACTTTAACCGCATCCAAATTAAAAGTATAATCTTTGCTTTTGGTGAAAAACCAAATATCTTCCAAGCAGTTTTTCCAGTTGTTTTTAGCACCTCTGCCTTTTTCTCTCTCCCAAGAAATGCGGTTTTGCAAAAGAAAATACTTTCCGGCAATCTCAGGAATGGCAATTGAGGTTTTCCAGTCTGAGCAAATATAAATCGAGCCGTTTTCTTTGAGCAAACGAGCGGTTTTTTTGAGCCATTTATCGAGCCATTTTTTATATTCTTCCAAGCCCATTTCTTTGAAAGTGGTGCCGGAAAAATTTTTGGTTAGATTATATGGCGGGTCAACAATAATCAAATCAATTGAAGATTCGGGCAAAAGATCAAGCGCTTTGAATGTGTCTTGGTGCAAGGTTTTGTTGAGGACAAAATCCAAAGAAACACGAGCCAAAATTTTAATGGCTCTTTTGCCATATTCATTAATTTCGGCTTTGGTTAGTTCAATGGTTTTGTTGCGTGGTGCTTTGTCTTTTTTCATTGTTAAAACAAACTATTCTTCACCGAACTTGTTGTTAACCAAATCGGTAATAGCTTGCAAGGCTTCCTGAGCCTGCGTTCCGGAACAACTGACTTTAATGGTTGTTCCTTTTGAGGCGGCAAGCATCATCAAACCCATAATCGAGCAACCGCTAACGGTTTGACCGATTCTTTCAACTTCCACATCACAATCAAACGGAGCGATTGTTTTTACAAAAGCAGCGGCAGCTCTGGCGTGCAACCCTTTTTTATTTTGAATTGTAAGTTCAGCGGTAAGAACATTTTCAGACATGGTTACATTCCCAATAATTGTGAAGCGATATTAATATATTTTTTGCCGGCTTCTTGAGCGCCTTCAACCGTTTCTTTCATGCTTTTATCTTTGCGCAAAGATGCTATTTTAATCAGCATCGGCAAGTTCATTCCGGCCAAAATCTCCACATTAGCTCTATCCATAATAGAGATAGCCAAGTTAGAAGGAGTGCCTCCAAACATATCTGTTAACAAAACAACGCCTTTTCCGGAGTCAACTTTGCTGACTTTTTCCATAATTTCGGCACGACGCATTTCCATATCATCTTCGGGACCAATGCAAACTGCTTCAACATTTTCTTGTTTACCAACCACATGTTGCATGGCAGAAATAAATTCCAAAGCCAAATTTCCGTGAGTAACTAAAACCAAACCAATCATTTTTTTTCCTTTATTATTTTTGAGAATTGCAAGTCCAAGATTTTATTGCGCCGAACTGAGCCAAAAGCTCGTCTTTTGTTTTGGCCTTAACATATTCATCAGCACGGGTTTGTCTTCCTTCCAACACAATTTCTTCCACATTTTCAACCGGCACGGCATAAGTGCGTTCAACCATTTTTCCTTGCAACTCAACAATGAGCAAAAACTCAGCTTCAGCCAAAGGAGCACGTGTATCTTCATCAATATCATCAAGTTTCACGGCCAAATGAGCATCTCTTTTCAAAAGGGCTGTTTTTTTGCCGTCAAATTGCAAAACAGGATTTTCCGGATTGCCTTTTCTGGCATCAATAAAAATGGCCAATTCACCATATTTATTTTCAATAATTTCGTAAAAATCTTGTTTTTCAATGAGTGTGTAATATTGTGTTTCCATGAGATATAAACCTTATAATTCAAACCTATTTTTCAGATGATAATACAATATGACAAGAGTGTCAATTTTGAGTTAACATCCAACTTTATTTTTGAACAATTTGATTATTTTTTACTTCAAAAAACAAAGCATCATTTTTCAAAGATTGAAAAAGTTCCGGATTAGTTGATGTAATCCAAGCCTGCAAATTAAGATATTTGATTTTTTCTAACAAAGCTTCTCGCTTAATATCGTCTAAATGAGCAACCACTTCATCAAGGAGCATAACAGGGGCAAATCCTTGATGCAGGGTTTGAGATTTTGCTTGCGCTAAAATAATACTGACAAGCAAAGATTTTTGTTCCCCTGTGGAGCATAACTCGGCCGGCATCTGCTTTTTTTTATAAAACACCTTAAAGTCCGTGCGGTTAATGCCGTCAACATTGTCATTATAGAGCACATTTTTTCTTTGTTCTTTAAGGCTGTTTTTATAAAAATCTTCCACTTCCAATGCGGGTTTTTGATTGAGCATTTTTTCAATCAGACCATCAAGTTCCAAGCGCACACTGGGGAAAATATCATCAGGTTCATGCTCAATAAAAGTGTTGAGTTTGGCAATTTGCTCGCGTCTTGCCGCAGCAATCGCCACACCGAGAGAGGCCATATTTTCCTCCAAAGATGAGAGCCAATGATTATCTTTGATTCCGGATTTAATGAGCTGGAACCATTCTTTGTACAAATGTTCAAAATTAGCGGTTCTTTTGGCATGTTCCAAATCAAACGCATAAACCAAGCGGTCTAAAAAACTGCGTCTGGGTTGAGAACCGCCACGGAATAATCTATCCATTTGCGGCGTGAGCCAAATGGCGGAAAAATATTTGCCAAGCTCAGATTGAGAAGAAATTTTAGTGTTATCAATTTTGACGATTCTTCGTTCATAAGATGAATCTTTAATAGATTTTTCAACGGCCGTTCCAATGTCAAATTCTTCTTCCCCGCGGGCAATGGTGGAAGAAACAGCCCATGTGTTTAATGCAATTTCAGTTGGAGCATATTCAGATTCGTTAGCAATGGGGCAGATTCTTTTAACATCAGCCAATCTGGCGCCACGCAAACCTTTTCCGGGCGTCAAGAATGAAATTGCTTCCAAAATATTGGTTTTGCCGGTACCGTTTTCTCCGGTAATGATAATCGGGCAAAGATCGGCGTTTATTTTAAGAAAAGGATAATTTCTAAAATTAGTTAAAGTCAGGCGCATAACACCTGACTTTATACTATGATTAAGCTCTAAATTTAAAGCTAAATTATCCATTCCTTAAACCAATTCTTAAACTCTCATCGGCATCAAAACATAGATGGCGCTGGAGTCTGTTGTGTCATGAATAACTGAAGGAGAAGAAGCATCTGCAAAAGAAATGCGAACAGCTTCACCTTTAACCTCATTCAAAATATCCAAAAGATAACGGAAGTTATAACCAATTTCAACCGATTCTCCTTCATATTTTGCTTCCAATTCTTCTTGAGCAGAACCCAAATCAGGACTAGAGGTTGTAATTGTGACATGATTTTGGTTTGTAATAACTTTAATTGCGCGAGTTCTTTCTGCCACAACAGAAACACGGTCAACGGCAGAAGACAACTCTTTAACATTTAATTCCAAATTTTTATCATTATCTGTCGGAATAACGCGTTCATAATCAGGATATGTACCGTCAATGAGTTTTGATGTTAAGGTCACATCTTCAAATGCAAAACGAATTTTGTTTTCAGACATAGAAACCGTGATATGATCAGCATTATTATCATCCAAGAGTTTTCTGATTTCTGTAATTGTTTTTCTTGGAATAATAACGCCGTTTAAGTTTTCAGCACCTTGAGGAAGTGGAGTCTCAACACAAGCCAAACGGTGACCATCAGTAGCAACCACGCGCAAAACTTTTGCTTCGCCTTCATTTTTGGCGTGCATATAAACACCATTCAAATAATAGCGTGTTTCTTCGGTTGAAACGGCAAATTTGGTGCGGTCAATAACGTCTTTGAGTTCTTCTTTGTCCATAACAAAATTAATGGGCAATTTATCACCGGAAATAACCGGAAAATCTTCAACCCCAATGGTAGAAAGAGAAAATTTAGAACGTCCGGATGCAATGGTTAATTGACCTTTTTCATCAGGGAAAGTAATTTCCACATCGGTTCCATCAGAAAGTTTTCTAACAATATCATACAGCATATGAGCCGGAGCTGTTGTTGCACCTGTTTCAATAGTTTTTGCATCAACAATTTCTGTGATTTCGGTATCCATATCAGTTGCCTTAAAGCTGATTCCGTCTTCTTTAGCTTCGATTCTGACATTAGATAAAACCGGAATGGTATTTCTTTTTTCAACAATACTTTGAACATGGCTCAAAGTTTTTAAAAGATTAACGCGTTCAATAGTAAATTTCATTTCTCTCACCTAATTTAGATCTAAAATATTATAAAAAATCTATCACAAAATGAATAAAACAGAAGAACAAACAACGATTCGTCAACAACTTTTTATCAAAAAAAATAAACGCCTTTCTTCAACAAAAAGAAAGGCGTTTGCAATTTTTAAGTTATAAGGACTAGGCTTCCAAAACTCTTCTTAAAGCATCAACATCCTCAGCCAAGCTGGCATCTTCAACAATCAGTTCTTCCACTTTTCTGACGGCATGCATAACCGTTGTGTGGTCACGGTCAAATTTACGACCAATTTCCGGCAAAGAACGAGAAGTGAGTTGTTTTGCCAAATACATAGCAATCTGGCGAGGACGAGCAACAGTGCGGGCTCTTCTTGAAGATTGCATCTCTTTAACAGAGATATTGAAATGTTCAGCCACTTTCTTTTGAATTTCATCAATTGTGGTACGTCTGTCATAAGAGCGGAGCATATCTTTCAACACGTCTTGAGTCATATCCAAAGTAATTTCTTTGTCGCTCAAGAGTTGAGAGTGAGCAATCACACGACGCAATGCACCTTCCAATTCTCTGATGTTTGAAGTGATTTTTTGTGCCAAAAATTCTGCAACTTTTGTAGGTATTTCAACGCCAAGCTGTCTGGCTTTGTTTTCCAAAATACCCATGCGCAAGTCAAAATCTGTTGGGTGAATATCAGCAACCAAACCGCAACCCAAGCGAGATTTCAATCTATTTTCGATTCCTTCCAAATCAGCCGGAGATTTATCAGCAGAGATAATGATTTGTCTGCCTTCTTCAATCAAAGAATTAAAGGTATAGAAGAATTCTTCTTGAGTGGTGTCTTTGCCACCCATAAATTGAACATCATCAACCATCAAAACATCAACAGAACGGAATTGTTCTTTGAAAGCGGTTGTGTCTTTGTAACGCAAAGCTCGAACAAATTTGTACATAAATTTTTCAGCAGACAAATAAACAATATTTCTGGTCGGGTCTTGTTGCTTGATGTGCCAAGCAATAGCGTGCATCAAGTGGGTTTTGCCCAAACCAACGCCAGAGTATAAGAACAATGGGTTGAAAGAAACATTTCTGGATTCGGCAACTTTGCGAGCAGCTGCATAAGCAAATTCATTGGTTTTGCCAACAACAAAATTGTCAAAAGTATATTGCGGATTCAAAGGAACGGATAATGAATCTGAAGAAGAAAAAACTTCATTATTAATATTTCCGGCAACAGCACTTGCACCAGATTGATATATATGGGCAGGAGTTGGAGTTGTTGTAATCTTCTTTAATAAAGATCTGCAAGTCGGATTGAGAAGACCGTTTTTAACATCATCATTAACGGCTTGAACAACAAAATTGACTTCTTTGATTGCGGGATTTTTCTTTTCCCAAATTTTGTGGATTCTGTCACTATAATGCGTAATAACCCAGTTTCTCATAAAACGAGTAGGAACACAAATATTCATCACACCGTTATTAAAAGACCCTAAAGTCAAAGGTTTCAGCCAGCTGTCAAAAGCAGTTTCACCGACTTCGGTTTTTAATTGGCTGCAGATTTGTCCCCATTGATCTTGAACCAAAGAGCTATCCATTATTATTTGTTCAGCCATTTTATCTCCCCATTTTATATTAATAACCTAAAAATTAGTTCCAAAATTCTATAAAAGAATAATCACAATTTTTATGTAAAATGACATATCCCCATATATCATTTTTTTCTTTTATAAAATACTTTCAAATTTTTTTACTTTTATTGTTCTCAAAAAGCAATTTGGATATTAAAGGCAAAAAAAATAAATACAACAGAACATTTTAAGAACATTGCAATTATATTTCTTGACAGGGGATTTTTCAGAGTCGTAAGGATTCTCAATGTTTTTCAATAAAAAAAGCACAAACCTATACTACCTGAAACAGGTTAGGTTTGTGCTTTAGAAAAAAACAGATAAATTAAAACTTAGAGAGCTTTAATTTTTTTAGAAAGGCGAGAAACAGTACGAGCTGCTTTGTTCATGTGGAACACACCTTTACGAACAGAAATCATCAATTCAGATTCTGCAACTTTAAGAGCTTGCAAAGCTTGTTCTTTTTCTTTAGCGTTAATCAAAGCATCTACTTTTTTAACAAAAGTACGAACTCTGCTACGACGAGCGCCATTAATAACAGCTCTTTTGCTGTTACGATTAATTCTGGTTTTTGCCGATTTATGATTGGCCATATTTCTTAATCCTGTATAAAAAAGTTATTACAAATATTTTGTTTAGCTTTATAACCTCTAAAGCAAGGAAAAGTCAACATCTTTTTACAAAATATGTTTAAGCGATTGTTATTTTTTGCGATTTTCAATAAAGTTATGGAGATATTGGCTAAAAGATTTTGCGCCCAAACAAAGTTTGCAGCTTTTATTTTCATAAGCGATTCCTTCATTGAGACTCATATTAAAAGATTGATTAATGGCATCTTTAGCCAGAATAACAGCTTGTTTTGGCAATTCAGAAATTCGCAAAGCAATTTTTTCTGCTTCATAAAACAAATCAGGCAGAGCAACGATTCTGCTTGCAATTCCATAATTTACGGCTTCTTCGGCATTTAAGGCTCTTCCGGTTAAAATCATTTCCATAGTTTTTGATTTTCCGAGAATTTTACAAAGACGTTGTGTAGCCCCAAATCCGGGAATAACACCAAGGCTGATTTCCGGTTGCCCGAAGCGAGCATTGTCTGCCACCAAAATAATATCACAGCTCAACGCCAACTCGCAACCGATTCCCAAAGCATATCCTGCAACGGCGGCAATAATAGGTTTAGGACAATTGGTAATACTTTTAAAATATTCATAAGTTTGGTCTAAAGCATCGATTCCAAAAGTTTCAACTTTTTTTTCTAATTCACCGATATCAATTCCGGCGGCAAAAGACTTATCACTGCCTCTAATAATAATGGCTGAAATGGATTCGTCTTGAGTAAATATCTTAATTTGCTGATTAAGCTCTTGTAACATCTGTTCACAAACGGCATTAAGCGCTTTGGGTCTGTTTAATGTGATTATGCCGATAGATTCTTTTTTTTGAGATAAGATATATTGATATTCCATTTTTTTACCTTATTGCAGTTTGTTTTTAACGGTGATTCTTATAATAAGAGGAGATTTTTGTTCTTGAACAATATCCAAAGTCTCTCCTTCTCTGACAAAAGAAAGAGTGTTTTTGTTTCTTTTGCCTTGAAAAATCCATCCCAACTGGGGCAATGTTTCAACATAAAATTTTTCAATTTTGGCAAAAGAGGTTTTATGCGCTTTAAAAGAAGCCTCAACCAAACGGCTTTCTTCATTACCAAAAGAAATATTATCTTGTGTAATTTGCGTTAATCCGGCAGCCAGAGGCAAATCTTCCAACCCCTCAATAAAAGCAGCTTTTGCCGGAATGGTTACCCAGCCGCAAAACAGCAATGCAAAAAATAAGTTTAATCCCAATTTCATAACCAACCTCTTTACTATTTTTGTTTAACCGGACAATAAAAGGTAGAGCGTCCGGCCTGAATAATTTTTTGGATTCCTTTTGTTTTTTTCAAATCACACTGACATATAGGACAGGGTTGCCCTTTTTTGTTATAGACGCAATGCATATTTTGAAAATATCCCAAACTTCCATCTGGTTTTTGATAATCTTTCAATGTAGATCCACCGGCCTGAATAGCTTTGTGGAGCACGGAGCGAATTTTATAAAGCAAAGTAACACATTCTTGTTCTGAAAGATTTGAGGCGATTCTTGTTGGGTTTATCTGAGCTTCAAACAAGGATTCGCAGGCATAAATATTGCCGATTCCCACCAAAATAGATTGGTCTAGCAGAGCGACTTTTACGGTGCATTTTTTGTTTTTGAATTGCTGGAATAAAAAATTGTCAGGTAATTTTTTATCAAAAGGTTCTTTGCCTAAATTTTTAAAATATTTGGATTCGTTAATATTTTTGGTTTTTTCATATGAAATCAAACCAAATCTTCTGGCATCATTATAAACAATTGTGCCGCCGGATGTTTCAAGCACAAAGTGGTCGTGTTTTTGCAGTTGATAAGGCTCAGATTGAGCATAAATACGGATTCTTCCGCTCATGCCCAAATGCATAATCAAGCTATACCCGTTATTAAGATGAAAAAGGATGTATTTTGCTCTTCTTTCATATTTCAAAATTTTAGCACAAGAAATTACAGCAATTAAATCATCGGGGATTTTTTCGCGCAATTGCTTGTTATAAATAAAAATATTTTCTATACTGCTTTCACCGATAGAAGATTCTATGGCAGTTTTAATGGTTTCAACTTCAGGTAATTCCGGCATAATTCCCCCAATTTGCTTACAGTGACATTATAGATGATAAAAGATTTTTTACAATTTATAAAAGAAAAAATGTTTACAAAGACAAAAGCAAAAGAAGATTTGTTTGCACGTTTGTTTGTATTTATTGAAGATTCGTTAGTCCCTTTAACAAGAGAAAAATCTTTAGAAAAAACATTATATTTAGAAGAAACAAATTTTGTATATCATGAAGATAAAACATCATTTAATCCATACAAACGGCTAGAAAAAATCTCTAAAAAGTATAAATTAAACTATTTTGAGCAAAAGCAAATTATAACCCTTATAGATACCTTAAAAGACAAGCGTTTGTATGCTGCCTCTTTAGAAGAAATAAATCCGATAAATAACATATATGAAATAGATTGGAAAAATACTTCAAAAGAAAATCTGAGCCTTGTGTTTAAAAACAAGGCAATTTTAACAAATAATCTGGATGCAAAACAACAACAAAACTTTGCACAATATTGTGAAGATATAATTTTTTTCAAAAAAAAATTGCCACTGGGTGTAGAGTCTGTTTTGTTTGATAACAAAGATAAATATGCTTTTTTTGATATTTTAGGAATAGAATATTTGAATAATGAAAACCTAAAATTTATTCAAAATTTAATTACAAAAAATCAAGCTCCGCAGAGTTTTCAAGAAAAAAGAATAAAGATGGCAATTTTACAAATAAAAAATATATGTTCTCTTCTTGATTTGCAAACAGCTTGGCAATTTGGTTTGAATATAAATTTTTCTCAAAAGTTATCTCATCAGGAGAGTTTGGAACATCTGCAAAAACAAACCCTATTTTTGCCAAAACCGCAAAAAATAAACTTTATTCCGGCCAAAGAGATATATTTTTCTTTGTTAAAAAAAAGAAAACAAGAACAAAAACGCTATAAAAAATCTTCTATTTTATTTTGGGGGCCTTTGCTTATTTTGTTTTATTTGCTTTTGTATTATCATTAACCCTTGCTAACAATAACACAATGCGCTAAACTCCAGCAGTTTAGAGGTAAAAAATGAAAAGAGTGCAAAGACAAAAAAAATATTTTGCTCCGCAAAACGAGGGAAAAGAACACATTTGTGATCACCCCGGATGTCAGGAAAAAGGAGAATACAGAGCCCCAAAAGACAGGCGTCTGAAAGATTATTATTGGTTTTGCCTGAAGCACGTTCAAGAATATAATCAAAAATGGAATTATTATGACGGGGAGGAAGACCCTGAAGAACATTCAAGAGCCAGAATGCGATTCCGTTGGTTTGGCGCAAAAGTAAAATATAGTTTTGGCAGTGAATTTACCGATGAATATGAAGCTTTTAGAGAATATTCAAGTGATTTTTCTGCAATGAATGAGGTTTATTTCAGCCAAGAAGACCGCCGTAATTTAAAAATTATGGAACTTGATGAGGAAGAAGACATAACGGTAGAATTGGTAAAAAAACAATATAAAAAACTGGTAAAAAAATATCACCCTGACGTTAATCAAGGTGATGCTCAAGCAGAAGAAAAATTCAAATTATTAGGTGCGGCATATAAAGCCATTTTATCCAGATTAGAAAAATAAGCTTATCTGTCTCTTGATTGTTGAACAATTTTTTGATTTTTAGCTTTATTATCAATCATCTTTTTCTCAATATTGTTTTGCTTGTTGGTCTGTTCTTTGCTTGGTTTCTTTTTCAAGGTTTTTCTGCCGGTTTTTTCACAAATAGTCCGCGCAATTTTTTTGTCATCATCCTTATCTTTACCAACTTCAACAATCTCTTTCATTTCCATATTTTTCAGAGCTTTTTGAGATTCTTTTCCGCCAATTTCTTTAATTTTATTAATACCGCCCATCATAAGCAAAAGCTCTTTATCGCTCATTTTGTCCCAGCTTTTTTGAGTTTTGTTAAATTTTTTTTTCAAGTCTTGATTTACGTCAAGTTTAAGAGTTTGAGCAGTTTTGTGCGTTGTAATGGCGGTTTCATTCCAACTTTGATTAAAAGTTTGTTTTTTTAATCCTTTAAAACCGGCTTTTTTCGCCATATCATTGGCTTTGTTCATAGCAGTTAAGTTTTCGGTATGGCGTTGCTGCCGCATTGTTTCATTAGTTTCATTTTGTTTTAAGAACTTTTTTTCATCTTCATTAAGTGCGGCGTATAAAGAATTATTTTCTTGCATATCCACAAGCGGATCGCGCACGATTTGATAATCATTTTCATCATCGTCATCATCAAAAGAATTAATTTTGTTCTTAATTTTTTTCAGCCCAACCGGCAAATCAGAAGCTTTAACAGGGGTCGCATTCAGATTATTTTCTTTTTTAGCCTCATATTCAATAGCTTGTTTGACGTTGGTTTTTAAGGTAACTCTTTCTTGCTCTTCAAAACCAACGCGTCGCCATTCAATATTTGGATTGTCTTCTTGATCAGATGTTTTGTTTGTCATATTTTTTTCTTAAAATAAAAATGCACCACAAATATAAAAGTAGCGTAATTTTATAAAAAAGTCAATTTTTCAAACATCAAAAATCTATAAGCTTATATGTAATCATGGTAGAGCCGTCTGAAAGATTTTTTGACATAACTTCCACCTGATCTTCCTCATTTCTATTAAGAATAAATGTTTTTGTGGTCAAATTTTCAATGTGAGCAATAATATCGTTTTTAAGTGTTTTCCAATCATCAACTTTAACAAAGAATTTTTTTTGCATTTCAATAACTTCATTTAAAGTCGGTTCGTTTTGCAAGGCAAGTTCGGCAATTTTCCAAAGTTTTAAATATGCCTGATTATAAAAAGCAAGTTTTCCGTCAGGAGAAAAGATAATAACGGCATCAAACAAATTTTCCAAAATTTCTTTTTGAACGGACAGCAAAGAATTATAAGCTCTTCTGGTGGCCAATTTGTCAGAAACATCTTCATAAGCAAAGACCAAACCACCCATAGGGTGAGGGATTCTCACACGTCTGATGGTTTGCTCGTTGGGCAAATGCAACAAATCTTCTTTAGCTTCAAAAATATTGGCAAAATCTTTTTGTTCACCGGATTTAAAAGAAAGATAATCAGGCACTTCAGGCAACAATCTTTTATCTCTTAAAACATCCAAAAAGGCAGAATAATCCGGTTGTTGATCCAACCAATTATCTTCTAATTTCCAAAGCATGGAAAAAGCTTTGTTATAAAAAGCAAGATTTTGTTTTTGGTCAAAGACGGCAAAAGCGGTACCGAGTTTGCCCATAATTTCAAGGTGAGCATTTTGGTGGATTTTCAAGTTTTGCTTAAAATCATCTAACTCTGTAATATCAATCAAAGCACCAACGGTATAAATTTTATCCAAGCGTTCATCAACATTAAAAGGTGTTTCAATGACGTTAAAAACTTTTCTTTCGCCGTTTTTAATAACAGTAACGGTCTGATTTTTAGATTTATTAACGGAATGAGCCAACAAGGCTAAATTTTTAGAAATATTTTCTCCTTTAATATCTTGAATTTCTAAATGGTTTGATAAAACATCTTCTCTGCTTTTGTTTTCAAAAAAGTCCAAATATTTATTATTGATTTGAAAGATGTCTAGTTTATCGTTGCGCATCCACACCGGATAGGGGATATTATTAATTAAATCTTCCAATTGAATAATTTGTTTAAACCAGTTTGTTTTTTCAGATTCGAGCTCAAAAATGACCTGAGATTCCAAGCTAATATCTCTAAACCAAATCATATCGCAATAAATATTACCGTCAATTCCGTTAATGCGCATTCCGGAAAGACGCAATCTTTTGTTAGGAGATTTAAGCAAAAAGTCATCTTCAAAAGAAACGCCGTCGGCTTTCAAAAGTTCAACATATTTTTGCAATTTTTTAATGTCATCTTTATAAAAGTTTTGCAAAATATCATCAAATTTTGTTTTGGTGCCTAAAGACAAATTCATCATAACAGCCAATCTTCTGGAGCAATGTTCCAGAATAATTTTTCTCGGATCATCAATTTTTTCATCAGGATAAATAAAAGCAAAATATCCGTCTTTTGAGGCATAAAGTGTTTCGGCATAGCGTTCTCTATCCCGATTAAGGAAATAATTTTTTTGACGTGATTTCAGATACAAAAACCAATAATAGATAAGTCCGCCCAGCAAAATAAAAAAAACAGCTGCTAAACCATACCAGAGTTCAGGAGCGGCATAAAACATATCAAATAACAAATCTTTGGTCATAATTTTGCGCTTTTGTATTAAAATTATTGCTTGAATAAGGATTTTATATTATAAAATCAGATTTGAAAAACAGATTTTTTTTAAAGTGGACAAATTTAAAGTCTTAAATTGGAAATAAAAAGATGTATAACTTAGCTTTTGATACAACGGCAAGCGCCTGCTCCATTATTTTAATGCAAGAAGACAAGGTTTTAGAAAAGTTTTCTCAGTCAATGGATTTTGGTCAGGCAGAGGTTTTAATTCCGCAAATAAAAAACATTTTGCAAAACCAAAATCTTGCTTTTGCAAATTTAGACATGATAACGGTTTGTACCGGCCCCGGCTCATTTACGGGTGTGCGCTCCAGCATTTCTGCAGCCAGAGCTTTTGGTTTGGCAAAACCGGATATTAAGGTTTGTGGTGTAAATGCTTTTGATGCATATATTGTATCTTTGGCTTTTTCGCCATCAGAGATTGCGCCGTTAAATGTTGTTTTGATAGAAACCAAAAGAGAAGATTTTTATTATCAAATTTTTGATGAAAATTTAAAAGCAATAACCACGCCCTCAACCGGTATGAGAGATGAGATTATTGCTCAATTGAGAAATAAAAAAGTAAGTATGATTGGTGATGGGGTAGAAAGATTTTTATCATCTCCGACCGGATTAAGCTTGCACAGTATCAGAATGGAAAATTCTTTGCCAATAGAAAATGTTGGTTTATGCGGATATAAACAATATTTAAGAAAAAGAATAGATTATCCCAAACCGGTTTATTTAAGAGCTCCCGATGTTTGCATAAAAAAATAAAACGCTTTTGCGTTTTATTTTTTTATGCGGAATATGAGAGCTGAAAATCTTTTGAGCCGAGCAAATTTGCAACGGTTTTTTGCAAGTCGTTTTGTTGGTTCTTTTCAATAATTTCTACAATTTCAATTTCTTGCTTATCCAAATGGCGGTTAATGCCAAGAGAGTCATAATAAAATTTACTGCTGTTATAAAGCTTGGCCGCCAGCAAATTATTTCCTTGCCCATAATAATATTGAGAAAGCATTTTATTAGCATTTGCCAATTCTTGAGCATTAATTTCCTCATCGGACAAATCAATCACTTTCTGATAAAATTTGGCGGCTTGGTTATTTGAACCGGCAGCAAGATACATATCTGCGGCGCGATTCCATGCGTTAACATTGCTGGGATAAAGCTCAATAGCCAGTTCAAAAGCACCTGTTGCCAAATGAATATCTTGCAAAGAGGCCAAAGTTCCAAAAGTACAAGCCATATAAGAGGTTTGCATAAAGAGAGCCTCTCTTTTTTCGCCGTTTGTCATAGAAGATGCTTGTTGTATATTAGCATCCATCAAAGCTTCCAACATAGCCAGAGCATAGGTTGCATCACCCTCGCTTAAATGATAAAGGGCCTCTTCTTTACTGGGTAAATTATGTAGTTTAGATATTTCTAAAAATTTATCTTTAGTGAGCAAAGCAATAAAGTTTTTTGTTTCTTCAATAATTTGAAGGATGGCATCTTCAGAAGATTGCCCTTGATTACGATACATAACTGTTTGCGCAATTTTCAAATCATCTACGCGTCTGGCGAGCATATCTAAGACCAAACCGGTTAAATCAGGCAGGGGGATTTTTGTTTGTTTATAAGACAAAATCTCTTCAGAGACCAAAGATGGAATTTCTTTTTCAAGTTCTTTGATTTTTCCTTTTTCCCAATCCAAATCAATGGGATTTTCTCTGGAATAAACTTTTTTTTGCTCTTGTTTGATTTTTTCTTGTTCTTTTTCTTGCTCTTGTTTTTTTAAAAGGATTTCTTGTTCTTGTTTAGCTTTGAGTTCTTGTTGCCTATTCAACTCTTCTTGTTGGCGCAATAAATTTTGTCTTTCTTCTTCTTGTCTTATTTTTTCATCTTCCAGTTCTTGCTGTTTTTGTTTTTCTAAAGCAAGTTCTTCTTCAGTTTTTTCTCTAAAAATTTCATGAGCAATTGTTTGAGAAGAATTTTTATCAGCGGTTTTATCCAATTTCAAAAAACTGATAATAGATTTAACATAAACAACAATAACCAAAAACAAAAAAACAATAATTGCTAAAAGCATCAAAAGGATAGAAAGTATTCTGACATTGCTCATGCCGGCCAAATATTTATCAAACACGCCGGCCAAAATATCCACGTTTGAAACAGCGGAAACAAAAAAATTATTATTGCAAAAAAAAGTTATAATCAAATCAAACATATTTTGTTTTATTCCATTTACAAATAAAGAATAAGTGATTACAATACAAAAAAATTGCATAACATTATCTGTAAAGCATAGATAGAATAGTTTAAAAATGGGTTACTTTAGTCAAAGAAAAAAACGAGCAAGAGAAAATTTATTTATGCTGTTCTCCTTAGTCGGCTTGTTTTTTGTATATTTTATTTTGTTTTTTGAATTAGGCTCGGCAGATTTTTTATTAAAATTAAGGTCTTTTTTATTTCATATATATTTGTTTAATTTGCTTATGCTTTTTTATATAGGTTTTCACCAAAAATATATATATTTAGGAATATGTTTTGCGTTATTAACAGTTGGTTATACCAGTTTGACGGCACAAGCAAGATTGTTTTTTAATTATCAAAAAGATTCCCCGCAAGAGCTTCAGGTTACCTATAAAAAAGGAAAAAATGCTCAAATATACGTTAGGCAAAATTCTTTGGAAGAACCAATGAATAAAGGTCAAATTTTTTTAAGCCCGAATTTGCATAGCCCATTTCTTACAATAAGTCAATCTGGAGAAGAATATACATTAATATCGGTTGATTTTTCTAAAGTATCAGAACAAGAAAAACACATTGCGCTGAAAAATTTGGAGACTTATGTGTTGATGCAAAATAACACCGTTATCATATATGGTGATTTTGGTATGCCGGCGTGGTCAAAAACATTTCAACAATTTTTAACCAAAACAGACTTGAGTGTAAAAAATAAAATAATTTTTTCTGATGGGCGCAAAAAGTTTAGTTTTTGGAATATTCCGAGCATCAATCTTATAAGTTTTAAGAATATTGGCTTAAACTCCATACAAGTTCAGCCTAAAAATATAACTTTTAATTTGAACTTGTAATAAAGTTTATTTGTTTAAGAATAATATCAGAAAGTTCTTCATCTTGATTGGCTTTGGCATATTCCAAAGCGGTTTGTAGTGTTTTTTGAGCTTGTAAAATATCACCTCTTTTCCATTCAACCAAACTCATATTCATATAGTCGGTAGCAATTCCGCTCAGGCGATTATTTTTTTGTTCCAAATCAAGAGATTGCTGGAACAAACCCAAAGCGCGTCTATGGTCATTTTTTTTCAAATAAATAAGACCGAGCAAGTTATAAACATTTGCAAAATGAAAGTTAGAAAAACATTTATATTGCATATCAAGAATTTTGCGCAATTTTTCTTCAGAAACATCAAAATTATCAGACATAAACAGAGCCAAAGCGCAAAGGTGCATATTTTCAAAATAAGCGGAATAATTTTGCAAATTCCAATATAAAGGGCAAGCTTCTTCACTCAAAGAGACGGCTTTTTTGAAATCTTTTTGCGCAAAATAAATTTGCGCCATATTTTCTTTGCAAAAGGCAATACCTAAAGGATTATCCATCTTTTGATGAATTTGCAAAGCCTGATTAGCAAGTTCAGTTGCTTTACCATATTCTTCGGTAATCAGGTGCAAAAGGGCTTTTTGGTTTAAGATTTCAGCTCTAATAATAGGATAATCTTTTGCAATATTAAGAGCTTTTTCAAAATAATCCAAGGCTTCATCAAAGCGTTTTTGCAAGCACATTAATATTCCCAAATTTCCATAGGTATAAGCCATGTATTTTGTTGCATCAATTTTTTTGAAAATATCCAAAGCGGTTGAAAACATCATTTGTGCAATATCATAGATAAGAGCTGTTTTATAGATGATTCCCATAAAAAGATAAGCATTGGCTTCTTCAAAAAAGGCCATTTGTTTATGAAAAAGTTTAACGGCAAAATTAATGTTCAAAGAAGCAGAATATAAGTCACCTTCATCGGCATCAAAAAAAGCTTTAAGAAAGTAAAACTGAGCTTTGAGATATTTGTTTTTTTGTTTTTCTGTCAGGTTGTCAAAACAAAGTTTTGCTTTTTGCTTATTATTTTTTTGCAGATATAAGCAACCAAGCAATAAAAGAGCCGGTTTTATATCAACATCTTCTCTTCTGACAAATTTTTCAAATTCTTCAATAGCCTGATTAATATTATTAGAGGCCGTTAAAGCAAGAGATAAAAATTCAAAATTATGTTTAATCAACCATTTTTTAGCTAAAAAAATTCGCCCGCAAATTAAAAAGTTGAGCTCTTTTTTAGCTCGATTCTTGAGCAAAATGGCAATAACTTGTTTAAGATAAAAGGTAGAAATATAAATATCAGAAATTTTATTTTTTTTGTTTAGAGCCTTAAAGGAGAGCTTATAAAACTGAGCAATTTTCAAGTTCAGAAAAGCATTAAGACAAAACTTTCCCGCGCCAAGAAAAAACAAAATAAAAAGACAAAGAACAAAATATTTCATAAATATTTACACTATGTTAGGGTTTATAATATTATATTGCAGATAATAGCAACACCAAACATAGATGTATAGGGGTTTTTTATAATGACAATCACAAAACTTAAATCAGATCAACTTTACACACGTTGCGATCCCAAGAGTTTTGACTTCAACACAACGGCCGAATTGGAAGAACGCTTGTCTGCATTAGGACAAGACAGAGCCTTGAGTGCTGTGGAAATCGGTATCAATATTAAATCCAAAGGTTACAACCTTTTCTGCTTAGGACCGGAGGGCACAGGTAAAACCAGTTTGGTTAAAAGAGTTTTGAAGCAAGAAGCTGTTAATCGTCCCACACCTGATGATTGGGCATATGTTTATAACTTTGAAGAACCTCATAAGCCGATAGCCATTAATTTTCCGGCCGGAACAGCAGCAGATTTTGCCAAATCTGTTGATGATTTGATAGACGAGTTGTCAAACACCATTCCCACTTTGTTAGATAGTGATGAATACAAAGCAGCCGTAAGCATTGTCAGAGAAAAATATAAACAAAAAAAAGAAGAATATATTAAGATATTGCAAAAAAAGGCCAAAGGCAAAAGCGTATCATTGTTGCATATGCCGGTAGGTTTGGTTGTTGCACCTGTTAAAAACGGTGAAGTTTTAAGCCCTGAAGCATTTGATGAATTGCCGGAAGAAGAAAAGAAAGCCTTAATAGATGACTTAAATGCCATGCAGGCTGAAATTGAAGATTCGGCTCAAGATTTGCCGCAATGGGAAGACAAACAAAGAAAAGAAACCGAGCAATTAAAAGAAAAATTTATCAAAAATGCCATAAAAAAGCCCATAGATGAGCTCAAATCGCATTATAAAAATAATAAAAAAGCATCAGAGTTTTTGAAGAGCATTCAAAAATATATTGTTGAAAATGTAGATGATTTTATGCCAGACAGTTCAGAAGGCAACCCACAAGGTGGCGAAGATGCGCTAACGGCATTATTTGCCAAAATGAATAAAACCGAAGAAGACAAGTTTGCCAAATTTAAGGTCAATGTTGTTGTTAAACAAGAACCAGATGCCGGAGCTCCGATTATTGTTTTAGACCACCCGACACAGGCAAATTTGGTTGGTAGAGTTGAAAGAGTTCAACAATATGGTGCTTTGTTAACGGACTTTACTTTGATTAAAGCCGGAGCATTACATCAAGCCAACGGAGGTTTCTTGTTGATAGATGCGCGCAAATTGTTGTTGCAACCATTTTCATGGGATTCTTTAAAACGCGCTATTTCTTCTAAAAACATTAAAATAGAAGCTCCAAGTGATGAAACCAGCTTTACCACAATTTCACTTGATCCGGAACCGATTCCTTTAGATGTAAAAGTTATATTAACCGGAGATGCTGATTTATATGAAGTTTTATCAGAAAGAGATCCGGATTTTTCAGACTTTTTCAAGGTTGAAGCGGACTTTGGCGTAATTATGGACAGAACCAGAGAAAATGAGCTAGAATATGCTAAGTTAATTGGTTCTTTGTCCAAGAAAAAGAAACTTCGTTCACTCAATCGTCAAGCTGTGGCTAAGGTGATTGAATATTCTTCTCGTTTGGCCGAAGATTCAAGAAAATTAACCGCACACATTTCTTCCATCGGAGATTTGTTAAGAGAGGCTGATTATTGGGCCAGAAAGTCAAAATCCAACCAGATTGGTAAAAACCATATTGAACAAGCCATAGATGCGCAAATTTACCGTTCAGACCGCATCAAACAACTGATGTTGGAACAAATTGATGAAGGAACGATTTTAATGGACGTTGAGGGAGAAAGAGTTGGTCAAATTAATGGCTTGGTCGTTTATAACTTCTCTCGCAACAGCTTTGGTAAACCTTCAAGAATTACCACTCAGGTCAGAATTGGCAGAGGTGAGTTCTTAAATATTGAAAGAGAGATAGAACTCTCAGGTCCAATCCATACCAAAGGTGTTTTGATATTGCAAAGCTTGATAGCTAACAGATTTGCCAAATATAGCCCGTTGTCTTTATCGGCCTCCATTGTGTTTGAGCAATCATACGGCGGTGTAGATGGAGATAGTGCTTCTTCAACCGAATATTATTGCTTGATTTCCGCTTTGACCGGAGTGCCAATCAAACAAAGCATTGCCGTCACCGGTTCAATTAACCAATTTGGAGAGATTCAGCCGATTGGTGGTGTAAATGAAAAAATTGAAGGCTTCTTTGATGTTTGCAAACACAGAGGCCTAACCGGCACTCAAGGTGTGATTATTCCGAGAACAAATGTTAAAGATTTGATGTTAAGAGAAGATATTTTAACTGCGGTTGATGAAGGAAAGTTTAGCATTTATGCCATTGACCATGTAGATGACGGTATAGAAATTTTAACAGGTATGAAAGCCGGAAAAGAAGACAAAAACGGCAAATATCCTAAAAACAGCATAAATTATCTTGTTAAAAAGAAATTAGATGAATATTATAAATGCTATGTTAAATATGCCAAAGAGACGCATGGCAGCCTCGGAAAATAATAAATAAAGGAAGAGGGCAGTTAAAAGCTGCCCTTTATTTTTGAAGATGTATAAGATTTTATTTGTCTGCACCGGAAATATTTGTCGTTCGCCAACAGCTGATGGTTATATGAAAAAAATCGTCAAAGAAGCCGGATTAGAAGATTATATTTATATAGATTCGGCCGGAACATCTAGCTATCACCATGGAGATGCACCGGATATGCGCTCCGTAGAATGCGCTTTGCAACACGGGTTAGATATCAGAGATTTAAGGTCAAGAGCCCTAAAAGCAGATGATTATGCTGATTTTGATTTGATTTTGGCTATGGATTCGCAAAATATTTGGAACATAAATTTAAAGCGTCCGCAAGGTGATGAGCGTTATCAGCGCGCAAAAATACAAAAGCTTTTGGAATATGCGCCCGCATACGGTGAGGATATTCCTGATCCATATTATGGTGATGATGGTTTTGAAAATGTATATCAAATGATATCAAACGCTTGTGATAATTTGCTTTCTCAGTTGATGATTAAGTTTAATTTTTTTCAAAATTAATTCTGGGGTCAACCAAAGAATAGGTAATATCGCTGATAAGCTTTAAGACCAATCCTAATAAAGCAAAGATATAAAGTGTGCCAAAAATCACCGGATAATCTCTGGTGGTAATGGCTTCATAACCAAGTAAACCTAAGCCGTTTAGTGAAAAGATTACCTCAATTAACAAAGAGCCCGAGAAAAGCATTTTGATAAACAAAGACGGAAAACCGGCAATAACAATAAGCATCGCATTTCTAAAAACATGACCGTAAAGAATTTGGTTTTGGGATAAGCCTTTGGCTTTGGCTGTTAAAACGTATTGTTTATTGATTTCATCCAAAAAAGAGTTTTTGGTTAACATGGTCAAAGAGGCAAACCCGCCAATAACCATGGCGCAAACCGGAAGAGTGATATGCCAAAAATAGTCCGTAATTTTATGCCAAAAAGAAAGCTCATCCCAGTTTTCAGAAGTAAGCCCGCGCAACGGAAACCAGTCAAAATATGTTCCGCCGGCAAAAAAGACAATTAAAAACACGGCAAATAAAAATACCGGAATGGCGGAGCCGAAAATAACAGCAAAGGACGTCCAAATATCAAAAGGTTTGCCGTCGCAAACAGCCTTTTTGATGCCTAAGGGAATAGAGATAAGATAAATAATCAGCGTTGACCATAGGCCTAAGGAAATAGAAACGGGCAACCGTTCTGCAATGAGCGTCAAAACGGTTTTGTCTTGATAAAAACTTTTGCCAAAATCAAATAAGGCATAATTTTTAATCATTTGCAAAAATCTGATATGCGCTGGTTTGTCAAAGCCAAATTGTTTTTCCAAAGCTTTTATCAGTTCATCGGGCACGCCTTGCGCTCCCTGATAAGATTGGCTTTGTGCGGCATGCATTTGCGCTGTGCCTGATATTTGCGCCGTGGCATTAACATTCATACCTCTATATTTTGCCAAAGTATGTTCAATCGGTCCACCGGGGGCAAATTGCACAATCAAAAAGTTCAAGGTCAAAATACCAAGCAAGGTAAAAGGAATAAGCAATAGTCTTTTTAAGATATAGTTACGCATTATTTTTCCTTTTTGTTTTTAGGTTCTTTCACCCACCAAGTGTAGGGTTGAAATCCTTTGGCATTTTCAGATTTTGGATAATCCAACCTCGGATTATAGGCAATTCTTTTATAAGAAGAATACCATTGCGGAATCATATAATAATTATGGCGCAAAACTCTGTCCAGAGCTTTTAACGTGGCAATATACGTTTCCTTATCATGCGCTTGAATCATCTCATTAAGAAGGCTGTCTACAACCGGATTCTTAACACCTATTATGTTGTAGCTTCCTTTCACATCGGCAGATTGAGACCCCCACATTTCTTTTTGCTCGTTTCCGGGCATATTACTCATGGGGAAAGAGACTATCGCCATATCAAAATCAAAATTATCCAAACGGTTTTTGAATATATTCACTTCCAAGTTTCTGAATGTGGCATCAATACCGATTTTTCTCAAATTTTGCAAAAAGGGCAACATCACTCTGGTAAAAGTTGAGCCATTGGCATTGTTGCTTAAAATTTCAATTGTAAGAGGTTGATTGGTTTTTAAGTTAGTCATTTTGCCGTTTACAAAATCATATCCGGCTTGTCTGAGCAAAGAAACGGCTTTTAGCAAGTTTTTGCGGTTATCTTCAGGAGATAAGAAGTGTGGTTCTTCCGGCAAATTTCCAAAAACTTCAGGCGGCAAATCTTTTTTATATTTGTTTAATATAGCAAGTTCTTTACCTTGAGGTTTACCTTTAGCTTCCATTTCAGAATTTGAATAATAACTGTTTAATCTTTTATATTGGTTATAAAAAAGTTTTTTGTTCGCCCAATCAAAATCAAAAGTATAAGTCAGAGCTTGTCTGAGCAATTTGTTTTGAAACTTTGGCTTGCGTAAATTAAAAGCAAAATTTTGCAAAATAGCGGTCTGGTCATTAGGAATTTCAGCCTTGATGATTTTTCCTTGTTTAACCAGATTATTATTGTATCCGGTGGCCCAATTTTTGGCGATATATTCTTCTCTCAAGTCCAAATTTCCGGCAAAAAGAGCCTGCAATGTAACGGTTGTATCTTGATAATAATCATAGCGCACCGTATCAAAGTTAAAAATCCCTTTGCGAGAAGGGAGGTCTTTTGCCCAATAATCTTTATTGCGTTTAAGTTCAATAAATTTGTTTGGTTCAAATTTATTGATAACATATGGGCCGCTGGTTAAAGGTGGAACTAAAGATGGTTTTGCAAAATCTTTGCCTTCCCAGTCTTTTTTAGAAAAAATGGCAAGCTGAGATAAAATAAGCGGCAATTCTTTGTTTTTTGAATCTTTTCTGAAATAAAAGCGCACGTGATGATTATTTATTTTTTTTACATTTTCTACATCGGCGTAATAGATTCTATATAAAGGTGCACCTTTTTCAATTAGAGAATTAAAGCTAAAAATCACATCATCTGCTGTCACCGGAGAGCCGTCGCTGAATTTTGCTTTTGGATTTAAAACAAAGCCAACATAAGACATATCTTCAGGAAATTCAAACTTTTCAGCAATTAAAGGATACACAGTTGTATAATCATCGTTTGGCACAACACCAAGCGTGTCAAAAATCAGGCCGACAATATCACTTGCAGCGATTCCCTTAAAAATAAACGGGTTAAAGCTATCAAATGTTCCATAAGCCGGCAAAGTAACGCTTCCTTGTTTTGGGGCTTTAGGATTAACAAAATCAAAATGCTGAAAACCGGACGGATATTTGGCATCTCCATACAAAGCAAGATTATCCTGTAGTCTTATTGCCCATACATCTGAGGTAATAAAGCAGCAGGAAACCCAAAATAAAATAAATTTAAGGCTATTTATTATAGTTGCTTTCGTCAGTCCATCCTCCAAACGGATAAGTTAAATTCTCATCTTCATTGTTTTGTGGTGTTTGCAAAGATGGAGTATTATTTTCTTGCTTTGAAGACATTTTCATATCTTCCCATTCTTTTTTTAGGTCATTTAATGTCTTTTGTGTATTTGTAATCGGAACGGCAATTGGTTCCGGTGTAATAGATAAAGAAGGTTCTTCTTCTGAAGAAAAATAAGGTTCTTTATCATCATTTTTATTCAAGACAATTTCCGGAATATCAGAGGGTTCATCATTTTTTTCAAGAAAAGAAGGCGCTGGGCTAAATGTGTTTTCTTTGTCTTCAGAAACAGCCAAATCTTCAGAAGAAGGGCCAAAACTTCTTTCCAACGCAATAGAAAAAGGGTCTTTATCGATATTATCAACAGATTTGACAACAGGTTCTTTTTCTTCTTTTTTTATAAAAGAACTGATTTTTGACAGACCGTTGATAATAGGATTCTTTTTTGGAACATCATTGATAATGTTATCAAAATTTGGTTTATTCAGATTCTCTTTTATTGAATTTTGCGGAGCCGGAGCTCTAAATTCCGTTTCTTCTTTATTGAGAAATGTGTCGCGATATTTTCTAATTTCATCGGACAGCGGAGCCAAAATAGAATAAACCTTACCAAAGACACCTGTTTCAATAACATTTAAGAAGACGCGTTCTCCGTCATGTTTTCCAAGCAAATTTAATATATTTTGATATCTAGCGCAAAATTCAAGAATTGTACCGGAGAGCACCACGTCTTTTTGAGCTTTTTCAAAGAGGCGCATTTGAAAGTTTGGTTGATTTTGATTAATTTCAATAATAACTTTACCCAAAGCCCATTTTCCGCCGTTTCTGACTTTGGACCACAGTGCTTCAATTTGTTCAAAAGAGGCAAGAGATGCTCGAGATATAATTTCTGCAATAAGTTCATTCATATCAGCAATCAAAATATCAATTCTACTCAAAATAAAGCCGTCTTTAATTTGCTGTTCAGATTCAAGCATAATACGCGCAATCAAGTCTGTATAATCCTGATTTTTTTTCATTTGAGTAAATAGCAAATATAAAGATTTATTGGTTTTTCTGTTGGTAATATATTGATTAATATAACCAAAAATCATCCACAAAATAAAAATCGGCAACAAAAGCAAAGCAACATAAACAGAAATATCCATTAAGCCAAGGGAGCTGAATTTAACGCCGATGGTGTTGTCATTAATATAGGCAAGTGCATAAATAAGCCAAGAAAGGCTTGAAAAAATTGCAATAAAAAAAGAAAATGCCAACACTTGCTTTCTCCTCAAGAAAAAAATAGAGTCAATAATTTATAAATATAGTAGTATATTTATGAGACATTTCAAGAAAATTTACACAAATATACAAAATAAGAGTCGAAAGATAAAAAAAAATGTGTTATTAGCAATATCAGGTTTAAATATTTAAGAGAAATTGAATGAGTACAGGTAATACATTAGTTCTTGATTTTGAAAAAAATATTGTTGAATTAGAGAATAAAATTGAATCATTAAAACATCTGGCGGCAGAGCAAGATGTTGATATTGCACAAGAGGTAAGTCGATTGCAACAAAAATTAGAAAAACAAGTCAGAGCATCTTATTCCAACTTAAACCCGTGGGAAAAGACGCAAGTGGCCAGACATCCGGAGCGTCCGCATTGCTTGGATTACGTTCATGGTTTGATTGAAGATTTTACACCTCTTTGTGGAGATAGATTATTTGCCGATGATGAGGCTATGGTTGGCGGTATTGGTCGTTTCAAAGGCTTTTCTGTTGTTGTTTTGGGGCAAGAAAAAGGTCATGATTTGGAAACCAGATTGAGATATAATTTTGGTATGGCCAAACCTGAAGGTTACCGCAAAGCGCAAAGATTAATGGATTTGGCAGACAAATTTAATATGCCGGTAATTTGTTTTGTAGATACATCTGGTGCATTCCCCGGAGTTGAGGCAGAAGCCAGAGGTCAGGCTGAAGCCATAGCATCTTCCATTCAAAAATGTTTGCAAATCAAAGTTCCGGTAATCTCTGTGGTTATTGGTGAAGGTGGTTCCGGTGGTGCCATTGCTATTGCAACGGCCAACAAAGTTTTGATGTTGGAACACGCTATTTATTCCGTTATTTCTCCGGAGGGTTGTGCCTCTATTTTATGGCGTTCTGCAGACAAGGTTAAAGAAGCCACCGAAGCTTTGCGCTTAACGGCACAAGATTTGAAGAGATTAGGTATTATTGATGAAGTGATAGCAGAGCCTTTGGGTGGTGCACACAGAGATGCTAAGGTTGCAATAGAAAATGTTGGCAACGCTTTGCTAAAGAACTTAAAAGAATTGTTACCATTAAGCCCGGATGAGCTTAAAAAGCAAAGAAATGAAAAATTCTTAAAGATGGGTCGTGACTTTGAATAGTTCAATATCTGTTTTTGAAATTTGCATAATTGCCGGTGTAGCTTTGCTGCTCATCGGCATTTTTTGCTATATTTTAATGAAAAAAAACAGCAAAACGCCGGATTCTTTTTTAGAAATTTTATTACGAGGTCAGGCAGAATTGGCCGGTCGGTTAAGCCAGTTATCTGAGCTAAACCGCCAAGAGCAAGCACATATTGCCAATGCGATTAATGAGCAAAAAATGGCAATGCTCAAGATTATGGATGAAAAATTGTTGGCTGTGACCAAAAGTGTGGGGGAGGGTTTGCAACAATCCACCAATAAGACCACAGAAACCTTGCATGACTTAAGAGAGCGTTTGGCCAAAATTGATGTGGCTCAGCAAAAGATTTCATCTTTGTCGGAGCAAGTTGTTTCTTTGCAAGAGGTGTTGAGTAATAAGCAAGCCAGAGGAGCCTTTGGTGAAATTCAGCTCAATGACTTGGTGACATCTATCTTGCCGCCCTCGGCTTATGCCTTTCAGGTGATTATGAGCAATCAAAAAAGAGCAGATTGCGTTTTGAAGTTGCCCAACCCTCCCGGAACAATCGTGATAGACGCCAAGTTTCCGTTAGAGAGTTATCAGGCATTGCGTAATGCGCAAAATGAAAGAGAAAAGACCGAGGCGGAGCGTTTTTTTAGGGCATCTGTATTAAAACATATTAAAGATATTTCAGAAAAATATATCATTGTTGGAGAAACGGCTGAGTCGGCATTAATGTTTTTGCCAAGTGAAGCAATTTATGCCGAATTGCATGCTCATTTTCAAGATGTTGTGGAGGTTTCATACAAATCAAAAGTTTGGATAGTCTCACCTACAACCTTAATGGCCACGCTAAATACGGTGCGCGCTATTTTAAAAGATGCTTCAATGAGGGAACAAGCCGGCATCATTCAAAAAGAGGTCGGTGTTTTGGTAGAAGATATCAGCCGCTTAGATGACAGAATAGAAAATTTATCCAAACATTTTGACATGGCCAGCAAAGATATTGGAGAGATAAAAATATCTTCTGGCAAAATATCAAAAAGAATAAAGAAAATAGAAGATTTTGAGTTAGGAGAGCCGATTCAAACACTTTCTATTGAACATCAAAGAAGTCAAGATTGACAAATAAAGATATAACATATATTTAAGGATTTTGAATTATATCAAATCCGATATTGATTTCTTAAAGAAAAAAAGATAATTTATAAGAAACATTAATAAAAAAAAGAGGTAAAAGTGACTAGATCTGAATTAATAGAAAAAATTGCTGCGAAAAATCCACATCTTATGATTAAAGATGTAGAGCGTATTGTTGCTGTTGTATTTGATAAGATAATCAGTTCTTTGGCAGCAGGAGACAGAGTAGAGTTTCGTGGCTTTGGAGCATTTTCTGTTCGCAAGCGCACACCAAGAGTTGCAAAAAATCCGCGTACGGGAGAGCAGGTTAAGGTTGAAGAAAGAAACATTCCCCATTTTAAAATGGGTAAACAACTGTTTGAGTTGTTAAACAAAAAGAACTAAGATTAATTAGTTCTGTCAATAATAATTAATTTAAATAAAGGATTCCGCGATGGCTTTTATCAAAATGTGCATTCGATTAATTGTATTGGCAATAGTATTGTTTTTTGCATTTATCAATAATGATTTAGCCAATTTCAATTTATGGCCGTTTGATATAGTAATAACGGTATCCTTGAGTGTTGCGGTAGTCTTTTTTGTTTTCTTTGGTTTTTTCTGGGGCAAATTTGATTCTTGGTTTGCATATTCACCTTTAAGAAGCAATTTGCGCCAACAAAAGAAACAAAATAAGAAATTGAGTAAAGAGCAACAAAAATTAGCCAAAGAAGTAGAGGGTTTGCAAGGCGATATTAGTGAGTTAAAAGAAAAAGAAGCTTTGCGTCCCAAGCTTCCGCTCAAGCAAAGAATAGCTTTTTGGTTCAAGAAGAAAGACTAGATTTGGGCAGGCACTTTGTTATAACAAAAAAAGGTAAAAAATATGAACTGGCTTACAGACTTTGTTAGACCTAAAGTAAAAAAAATCACAGCAAAAGAGATTGCAGATAATTTATGGACCAAGTGTCCAAACTGCGGTCAAATGCTTTTTAACAAAGAGTTAGAAAAAAACAATTTTGTATGTCACAAATGTGACCATCATTTACGTTTATCCGTAAAAAAGCGTTTAGAACTTTTGTTTGACAATGGTGAGTATAAAGAGATTGTTTTACCGACAATAAAAGATGATCCGCTTAATTTTAAGGATTCTAAAAGATATACGGATAGATTGAGAACATATCGCAAAAACACTGGAGAAGAAGACGCCATTAAGGTTGCACAAGGTGAAATTGGCGGAATAACGAGTGTTGTTGCGGTTATGAATTTTGCTTTTATGGGCGGTTCAATGGGAATGGCTGTTGGCGAAGGTATTGTTAAAGCGGCAGAAACGGCCATCAAAAACAATTGTCCTTTAATTGCGGTTACGGCATCTGGTGGTGCGCGTATGCAAGAAGGAATGCTCTCTTTAATGCAAATGGCCAGAACAACGGCAGCGGTTAATATGGTAAAAGAAAAAGGTTTGCCTTATATTGTTATCTTAACAGACCCAACCACGGGCGGCGTTTCAGCCTCCTTTGCCATGTTAGGAGATATTCATATAGCAGAAAAAGGCTGCATGATTGGATTTGCCGGTGCCAGAGTTATTGAGCAAACCATCAGAGAAAAATTGCCGGAAGGTTTTCAACGTGCGGAATATTTAAAAGAGCACGGAATGGTTGACATGGTGGTTCGTCGTGCTGATATGAAAAATGAGTTGGTAAAGGTCATCAGTATTCTGATGCATCAAAAACCAAAAATAAACACCTTATCAATTACGGCAAGATAATATTTTTCCAAAGAAAAAGCTACCTGAAAAGGTAGCTTTTTTTGTTAACAATGAGGTTCTAAAGCAAGGTCAATTTTCATATTAAAAGCTCTGGCAATTTGGTATAAATTGCCAATATTAAGCTCAGCCAAGCCTA
>CASFJL010000020.1 GCA_949295005.1 uncultured Pseudomonadota bacterium
AGGCATTAGCAGTCCTCCAAAATAGGTTTGTGGTGAACTGATTATAATACTTTTTATAATCTTGAGTACTGCTTTTGCCCCCATTTTTGACGTAGAGCCAAGCGCCCTTTAGGGGCGTTTTTTTTGTGTTTTAAACGTATTGTTAGCGAGTAATCGGACTTGCGGGGGAAACGTAAGTGCGGAGCGGATAGTTGGCGAAAACGAGTGTTGAGCTTTAGCGAATAGCTTAGCGAAACGTGAAGTTTGAACCTTACGACGCGAAAGGGGCCCGTTGGCTTAATGCCAATGGGAATTTACCTTCTTACTAGCGGCACCATTTTTTAGAATGCACCGATTTAGGTGCTTTTTTGTATATATTCCAAGGCTTTTATAAAGTCCGATTTTATATATTTTGAAATTAGCGATTTTTGATAATTTATCGGACTTTTTATTGTTGCAAAAAAAATTTACAATCATATGGTAATATTATAAAATCAGTAAAGATAAGAGAAAAAAATGAAATTGTACCATTATACTCCTAAAAGGAAATAATGTTCTTGAAATAAGCAAAATTTTATAATTTTTAAAATCAATGAAACCCTCGTTTCATTATTACGAGGGTTTATAATAAAAATTTCTTAAAATTATCTTGTTTTGGATATCATTCCCATGGGGTTTATTCTAGCTCTCCTTCCTCCAGGATAATTCATTGCCAAACGAGCTTCATGAAACAATGGCTTTAAATCCTTTGTTCGTTTTTCATTTTCAATCTTAACGGTACTACGTCCTCTGTTAGTTACATCATATAATGTCCAACCTTTTTCTTCTTTATGAGCCATTATTGTCGTATCTCCGACTTCAAGAAAATAATTATCTCCCGCGCTATCATCTTCATTTGTTCTGTGGACACGACCTAAACGTTCTCCGTCTTTGTCTACAACCTCTACACCTTTACCATCTTCAGCCACATTCATGTAAGCCCATTTTCCTAAAAGTTTTTCTTCTTCACTTTCATTGGTTTTAAAGTTTATTCTCAGTTTAGATGCTCCTTCAGATTCCTTTTCTGCTATGGCAAGTGCGGAACCTCTAAGTTTAGATTCTTCACTTTTATGGGCTACTTCGGCTAATTTACCTCTTAAAGTCATAATAAATCTCCTGTATACCAAAATTATAAATTATATATATCATAATTTTAAAGCGAACACAACACATTATTTAGACAAAATTATATTTTTCATTCATTTTCTTACTTAAAAGCTTAAAATCGTCATAGAAATTAGTCCGATAATTGCTTAATCTTACATCAGCTTATGGATGTCGTATTCATCATAGCCTTCGTAATAATAACTAACATCGATTCCTTTCATGAATACTTCTCTTTCATTAATTCTATCAGTAAGGGCATTTTTTAAGAGATGTTTTATTTCAATATCTTTAATTGGGCTTCTTTCCATAGCGGACAGATAGTCGGATTTATCAATTTTATTCCAATCAACCACCATTTTTAGTTCTTTTTTAAAGATTAAATCAAGCCAAATTCGGGTAGCGCGACCATTTCCTTCTCTAAAAGGATGAGCTATATTCATTTCAACATATTTTTCAACAATTTCATCAAAGGTTGATTGGGGCATTTTATCTATATGTTTTAAGGCTTGCTCTAAGTACATAACCGGCGCAAATCTAAAATTTCCTTTAGAAAGATTAACAGTCCGTATTTTTCCGGCAAAATCATAAATATCTTCAAATAAAAATTTGTGAATCTGCTTCAATCCGGCAAAAGTACCGACTTTAAGAGTATTTATTTTACCACTGTCAAAAAGTTTTTTAGCTTTTTCTTTACTAAGCTTTTCTTCTATTTTATTCAACTCTAATTGATTGGTGATATTTAACTTATTTTCTAAAACCATTATTTCCCTCTTTTTCACGTTTATTTAATTTTAAACATAAAAAACTAAAAAGCAATTAAGTTTTAATGATGATTATTAGAAATCTAACAATTAATGAGTTCAATTTTATGGTAAAGCTGTTTAAAATCATCATAGAAATTAGTCCGATAATTGCATAGTATCTCGCACCATTTTTAAGAATGCACCCTTTGAGGTGCTTTTTTTGTATGTTTTCCAAGCCTTTCAGAGAGTCCGATTTTATAGATTTTTAATTTGGCAATTTTTGATGATTTATCGGACTTTTTATTTTTAACTATTTCAAATTGTATGGTACATCTGATTTATTTTGGACTTCTATTCCTGTCTCAAAGCTTTCAATAAACTCCCAACGACCATTCTCCAATATAAAATGAAAGCATTGACAATTTTTTATCCCTTCTACTTTATATCCGGCACACCAACATAATGCTCGAGTAATTCCTCCATGTGAGGCTATAGCAATATTATTAAAAGTGGAGGATTCAACTATGCTCTCAAGAAAAAATTTGACTCTTTCAAAGGTCTCATCGATACGTTTTTGCGTTTCAGAAGTGTCATTATACCAAAAGCCGAAAGCAGCTTCGCGCAAAGCATCAGCTGTAATCACATCTATACTATTATGTTTTTTAGCAACAATATGAGCTGTATCTACAGCTCGTTTTAATGGGCTTGAATAAATGATTTCTAAAGATTTATCTGACAGAAATTCAGACAATTTTTGAGCTTGTTTTTTCCCTATAGTTGTCAAATTGGCACTAGGCTTTCTTCCTGCAATACCTAGCTTATTACCGACGCTTTGTCCATGTCTAAAAAAATAAAAATGTTTTTTCATATTGGTCTCCATATTAAGCATTTATGTTATTGGTTAATTCGTATATTTTTAGTAAATGCTTCTATTTTAAGACCTAAATTTATAAACTCATCATGAAAATTAGTCCGATAATTGCATAACAAAAGCACATTATAAAAAAGGTTATTCATCATATTTTTATTTACCTTGACAAGTGCTATATAAAAACAAATTATAAGATATTAGAAAAGGACGGCATCTCATGAAAAAAATTTACTCTCTGCTATTTTTAATGTTTTTTGTTTCTGCTTGTAATATGAACAAACAAGAAAATTTGCTTGTTGGACATTGGGTTGAAATTATGCCGGTTAATAAACAAATTGTACAAGGCATTAACCTAAATGCCGACGGAAGTGCCTGTTCTATCGGTATGGAAACCCTAAAATATAAAAGATGGGAACAAAAAGATAAGCAACTCATTTTGTATGGAATGAGCATTGGAAACGGTCAAACAATTGAATTTACCGATACATTGGATATCTTAGAAATTACACCTTATGTTATGAAATTGGGAAAGTTTGGGCAATATCGAGTTGATTATTACCGCGTGGATAAAAATCCGGATATGCAAGATATGAATGCTTTGCCTAATTTATTGCAAAAATTTGAAGGCTGCGGTACTTTGCAAACACGCGTGTTTGCAGGAACTTTGCCGGCGGCATCTAATCCGGGAATTGTTTATAATATCACATTGTACAACTACCAAAACAGCGGTGACGGCATATTCAAAGCAAAATTAACATATTTGGAAGCTGAGCATGGCAAAGATGTTTCCTTTGAATTTGGAGGCAGACAATTTACCTTAAAAGGCAGCGCTGAAGATAACAACGCAACTGTTTTGCAATTTGTTCCGTTCAACAATCAAGAAGAGACAATGAACTTTCTCTACCAAGACAACAAATTGATTATGCTTGATAAAGACATGAAAAAAATTCAGAGCAAATTAAATTATACTTTGATTGAAAAATAATAAATCTTAGGAGACAAAATGGTTAAAAATGTTGGAATGATTGGAGACAGTATTGCTCATGGATATTATGATGAAGAAAATTTAGGATATTTTGTAAGGCTTGCGCAAAAAATACTCTCTTATCACGTGGGGGAATATGTTTTTAACAATATGTCTCAATCCGGTGATAATATTGCCGATGCTGTAAACAGAGTTAATTTTGAAGTTCTTTCCAGACATTTTGACTTAATTCTGGTTAATATCGGCATCAATGACTTAAGGCGACGCAAAGACAGCAATTTGCAACTTGATTTTTCTGAAGGTTGTAGAATTATGTATTGGAATAAGCTTCTTGATATTTTAGCCCTAACAAAGGCAAAAGTAGTTGTTTTAGACCTAACTCCGGTTATTGAAGAAAGATACTCTGAACAAGCCTCTTTAATTCGTTATAATTCTGATGTTGAAAGATATAATGAGATAATCAAAGAAATTTGCAATCAGCGCAATATTGCTTTCTTCTCTCGCTATGACTTGTGGAAAAATCGTCAATTAAAAGAGCTATATAAAGATGCAACTCATCCTAATGCTAAAGGGCATCAGATTATGGCGGATGAAATTTATGATTATTTAACGGCAAATTGTTTAATATAATATACTTAATACCACAAATTTATGCCCTAAAAAAACAACCTTGAGAATAAATCTCAAGGTTGTTTTTTTATCATTTGGAAAAATTTTGAGCGGATAGATAATATTACTACGCAAATTAAATATCCAAAAAGAACTATACCGGTTAATAATCCTAACCAGTTGCGGATGTAATAATATACATTTTTTGGCTCTGTAACAAACATTAACAGCCACAAATCTTCAAGAGTTATTCTACCTTTATCATCAAACTCTTTTTGTATAATTTCATCTTTACAACCAACAAGAGGTTCTATTTGCTCTCTTTTTACCAGCATTAAACCTGATGACATATCCTTTTCAAATAAAAAAGATATTTTAAAAGGGAGAGAAATAATTTCTATAAACGCCTTTATTACAATGCCCCATATTATTTTAAATGGCGCAAGGAGAATTTTTTTTATTTTTATTTTCATATCTTAATTAATAATTTTTAATTTCTAAATTATATATCACAATTTTAGGTTTTATGCAATATAAAATATATATAATATTTTTATTGTAATTTTTTATTATCTCTTTATTTTTTTATTCATAGATTTAATGTAGGAAAACAAAAATGAAAATTTTTATTATTGGCGGAGCCGGCAGTGGAAAAACAACTTTGGCAAAAAAGCTCTCGAAACAATATCATATTCCGCATTTTGACTTGGATGAAATAAATTGGATTAATGATAACGGTCAATCTAGTGGGGTAAAGCGCGATAAAAAAGAACGAAGCCTTTTACTGCATAATCTTTTGGAAACAAATTCTGATTGGATTTTTGAAGGAATTTATTTCAAAAATTGGATTGACCCTATTATTGAACAAGCAGACAAGATAATTGTTTTAAATCCTTCCAAATGGCTCAGATGTTATAGATGCTTTAAACGTTTTATAAAACGAAAACTTGGTCTTGAGCCTTTTCCTCATAAAGAAACTTTTATCTCGTTTCTTAAACTGATACGTTGGAATCATAATTATGAGGCTTATTTAGCTATTTTTCTCCAAAAAATCAAAGACAAAAATCTTGATAAAAAAATTGAAAAGAGCTCTGATTGATGAAAATAGCTAAAACTCAACTTAGCTTTTGTACGTTTATTATGGCTGATATGGTGTGTTTGCCATGTGGAGCAAGCTTGACGCAATAGTCACCCACGTTTGAGGGTTCTACACAAACAAAGGTTTTATGCTGATTAAAGCTCATCTCTGCCAAATCTTTTGCCGGATTCCAAACAACAGTGGTTTTTGAGCCTTGTTTTTCCATAACAATCTCTCTATCATAAGCCTTATCTATAATTTTTATCGGCTGAACCTGATTTAAGAAAACAGAATCAAACTCCCCTTTTATCTCTAAATCTTTTTCTAAAATATACGTCTTTCCATCAAGAGAATTTTTATATTGATGTCCGGACAAACCTTTAATTTCTATATCATTAACCGAGCTTACGTTAAAATATGCATGCAGAGCTTCACTAAAAATAAAGTCTGCATCACCATGGTTGATGGTTTCCAACTCATATTCTAATTTATCAGTAATCTTTATTAAAAGGCGGGCAGATAAATTGAGATTATATTTAACATCCGGCATTAAGGAAAGTTCAATCTCAATTTTTTCTTCATCCACATTCACATTTTGCAAAGTCCAAGTGGATAATCTGGCAAAGCCATGGCGCGGAAAATGATTGTTTAATTCTTCTTCGGCAAAACGAGGCCAACAAACAGGTATTCCACCGCGAATAGCTTGAATATTATCAAATTTGTTCAAATCTCCCAGCCAAAAGACATCATGTTCTTCATTCAAAGGGCGGTAAGACAATAAATTGCCTCCCCAAAGAGAAATTTTGCATTCTGCAACTGAATTTCTTAAACAAATAATTCCATTATCTTTCATCTTTCTTATCCCTTCAAAAGTGTTTTTTTTCAAACTATCATAACCTCCTAAAAACATCAATATTGAAATATATTTAATAAAAAAACAAAAGAGCCCTCTTTGGAGGGCTCTGAAACAAAGATTGTGTTTTTCATATTTATTATCGTGTTTGTGCTTTGGCTTTTTGCATTAGTTGCAAATTGTTTGGTTTGTCTTTTTGAACAAAATTGCCTTTTTCATCTACTGACAAGCCATGTTTTTGCATATCTTGACGGTGTTTATTCAAAAAACGCTCCACGACCGGATTGGAAGCATCTCCTGAATTTAACAAGTCATTATATACATAATGCTCCATTACAACTTTTTGAATTTTAGCCATTTCTAATTTTCTGGCTGTCATTAACTTAAAATGAGAACTGGTTCCGCATTTATACTGCCCATTTTTTAATGCATAAGTTTGAGGGAGCAACCCGCTGACATTCATTAATAAGTTTCCGCGTACAGATATTCCTTCTGCACCAATGTTATATTTTATGGAAGCTTTGTCGTTTTTAACCGTTTTCCACTCTGTTTCTTGCTCTATAGATGATGCTGCGTTCTCTGTATGTGTCTTTTCTGCTTTTGTTTTTGGGGCCTTGAATGTTTGCAGCAATGCATCACAAAAAGCTTTGCTCTGCTCTGGCTGCAAACTTTCTTCCATAACTTGGCTTAACCCCCAAAAGCTTATTTTGTTGTTTTCATCCGTACGTTGTAAATATGACTCGCAAAACTTATCAAGCTCAGGAGATTTTGCTGAAATTCCCGCTGATGACAGACATTTGGCAATATCTTCCGGCTCAATATATATACCGTTGTCTGCACCATCTGCATAAAAATATTTTTGCAAATTATCATCTAGCTTAATTTGTTGTTCCGGTGAATGAATTTGCACTGCAGACTTGTTGTCATCTTTATTTTGAAAATCTTTAGCTGCGGCATTAGAAGTTATGCCAAAGGAAGATACTGCCACACCTGAAATAATGGCTGCTGTCTTAATGCGTTGTTTTAAGCGATTGAGTTTTTGTAATGCCTTTTCCATTCTTTTTCTCCTAAAAGCCACATAACATGAAAAAATAATACCAAAAATTCACCTATACGTCAACTGTTTTTTGTCTATTTTTGTGACGCAAAAAAAAATTCTTGTAATCTGAATAAATTTTTTTTAATCTATTTTTAGATTTTCTAATGATATAGGTGGTTTTATGACAATTAAATTTTGCGTTTGGGATGTGGGGCAAGTTATTTATCCATATACATTAAATTATTTGGATGAATGGGCTCTATCTAAAACCAAAGATAAAAAAAATTATATCTCTAAGGGAGGAATAAAAAAATTTGACTATACCCCCTATATGGCCGGCGAAGTTAATAATGAAGAATTTTGCAAGAAATTATGCGCCGAATATAACATTGCGTATTTACCACAAACACCTCTTGAAATAAAAAGAGCTTTATATAAAGGCGTGGGAAATTATTTTGAAGAAACATTACAAACCATGCACTCTTTATCTGCTAAAGGAATTAAAAATTGCATTTTATCAAATGCTTTACCTATGCTTAAAGATACTGCTCCTCAAGAAGTGGAGCCTCAATATCGTTTTGCTTCTTTTGAGCTTAAACTCTTAAAGCCTAATCCTGAAATTTATAAATCTGTGCGTCAATTGCTCGGTTGCCGCTTTGATGAAATGATATTTATTGATGATAAAGAAAAAAATGTGCTCTCTGCAAAATCTTTAGGGATTCACGGAATTGTTTTTGACAAAAGTACTATTCATCAAAATTGTCTGTCTATTGTTGACAAGCAAAAATCTCTTCCTTTTAATATCAAAAGTAATAAAGAGAGATAAAAGAGCATCAAATTTAAAAACCTGACATTTCATAATCATAAAAAGACGCGTTTTGGTTTAAGGTATATATGCCTTGCGGGTTGTGGTGGTGATAATAGGTATATATAACATTACTTACTTTATCTTTTTGCCACGGATTAAAACTTTTTATAACCTGCGCTCTTAAATTATGTGGAAAAACAAAGCGTAACGTGTTATCCAAATTCATGCTGAAATCATCTGCAAAACTTGGGGAAACTATAGCGTTTAAGATCAAAATGCCACCTTCTTTTAGGTTATATTTGGCGCGCATAAAATATTCTTTGGTGACCAAATCTTGCGGAATGTAATGTTTGGAAGAATATGTATCTAAAACAATTATATCATACTTGTCTTGACTTTCTTTCAAAAATTGGTTGGCATCTTGAACAACAAACTTTTTGTTCGGACTTAGTTTTTGCAATAAAAACTGCTCTTCGGTTATTTTTTTTAAATCTTTGTCAACATCTACATAAACATAATTGTTGTTTTTATCATCTAAACCAATTGTAAAACCGCCGGCTCCAATTATTAAAATATCTTTTTTACTTCCTGCCGGAATGGTTTTGATAAAATTATCATTAATAAAATTTATATAAGCAAAATTAAGTTCATGTTCTTGCGAAATTTTTGATGACATGGATCTATTGATTGCCATGATTCTTGATTTGCCGTCATCTTCTGAAAAAATACTAATTGTAGACACGGCATTATTTTCAATAATATTATATACATCTCTTAACAATTTATCTCGATTAAATAAAAACGCAGCTAATATTATTATGACAACCGTCATATAATTATATTGACTTCTTTTAGAGAACAACATTGCTCCTACAAGGCAAATCATAACTAAAATTAAAATACTGTAATTTACCCCTATAAACGGCATTGTCACCAAAGATGTAAACAATGAGCCAAGAACCGAACCTAAAGTATCCACCGCCATAATTTTGCCGGTATAATTGCGGTCTTTGTAATGCAAATAACGACTTACCATAGCCGTTATTTTTCCAAACAAATATGGACCGTATGACAAAAAAATCAAAGAATAAATTGCCGTTTGTATTATATTTGAGCTTATACCGCAAATATTAAAAAGGCTAAAATAAACATCCATTAAAATATAAGATGCGGACAAAATTGCTATTAGTGATATTGCAAAAAAGCCTGTTTGAGACTGGCGGCGGATGCTTTTTTGAGTGCTTGAGACTTTTGAACCATTGTAATAGCCCAAAGACATAAATGCCAAAAAACTCCCCATTATTATAGACACGGTTATTGTGGTTGTGCCAACAAAACTGCTTAATTGTCTTAAAACAATTAGCTCTAAAGACATGCTGGCATATCCTCCAATGAATATTGCCGCAAGGAGTCTTATAATTGTCTGGGTATTGAGTTTTTTTTGCATTTATTTTTATTCAAAATTTGTTTTTTATTTCAAACCTTGTAAGCTATTTAAAATTCCAGATGTAATGCTTTGTGCTTCAGAATCAATTCCGGCTGCTTCTAATGCCATTTTTTTCAAACAAGTATTGACAATTTCTTCTTTTGTGGCACTCATATCTTGCGCAAATAAGGTCCCATTTTTTAATTTAGTTTGAGCTTCTGTTAGGGCGCAAGCTCTGAATTTTTCTTGTGCAGAAGCATTTGCACTCACATTCATATATTGGTCTAAATGAGAACAACCATTTAATACAAACAAACAGCATAATGTTAAATAAAATTTTTTCATTTTCTATCCTTTCAATGTTAATTTTTATTTATTTTAATCTGAAGTGTTTAACTTTTTCTTATTAAAAATTTTTTATCAAAAAAAGCGTTGGAAATAAATTTTTCCAACGCTTTTTATTTGCTTATTTTTTTGAAGATGAATTTATTGATAACATAAATGCCATCAAAAGCAATATTATCAAGCATAGCGGCCACATTTTGTATATGTTATCTATGCTTAAGGTCAAAACAAGCGCCAAGATGATAATAAAAAAAACAATAACAAAATAAAGCAAAGTCTTCTTCATTAATGAACTTCTTTTCTTTTCATCTTGAAGCTTTTTGATTTTGCAAATTTTTTTCAAAGTCCACAAGCACCACAAAGACGCAATTCCTAAATAACAAACAGTAATCAGGCGCCAATTTTCTAATATAAAATTTTTCATAATAATTAAATTTTAGTTTGACATAATTTTTATCTTATTGTTAATAAAAATATTATATACCTATAAAAAATCAAGAAAATTTTAATGCGTGTTTATGTTTGTTGAGGTTGAAATGGCTGACAATACAAAAAAAGAAAACAAGAAACGTTCTGAAATCAGGTTTGAGCGCGAAGCCAAAGCCCTGCAAAAAAATTTGGAAAAAAGAAAAAAGCAACAAAAAGCTCGAGAAGAGTTAAAATGTAATAAAGCTAACAATGCTTAAACCACACGGGCTACCGTTAAAGCATCTATGGATTTTACACCTGCTTTTTTTAATGCTTTGGCACATTCTTTTAAGGTTGAGCCTGTGGTCATTACATCATCAATCAAAACAACCCTTTTACCCTTTAATTTTTCCGGATGTTTTACCATAAACGCATCTTTTATATTTTTGACACGCTCTTTGCCTGAAAATTGAACTTGAGGTTTGGTTCTTTTATGTTTGATTAATGAAGCTATATCTACCTCTTTTTTAATCAGTTTATTTAATTCTAAGCTCAATAACGCAGATTGATTATATTTTCTTTTTAACAAACGACTATAATGCAACGGAACGGGAATTATAACATCAACCCCTTTTTGCCAAATATCTTTTCCGGCTAAATGAAGCCACTTTGCCATAATTTTTGCATTTTCCGTCTTGTCCAAAAATTTTAAGGCAATAATTAATTCTTTTGAAACATCATCATAAATTAAGGCTGAACGCTTTATTCTGAACAGATTGTCTTTTTCTTTTATGCATTTGCCGCATAATAAAGCCTTGTGCGTGTTTTTTTCTGCAAACGGCGCACCGCATTTTTGACAATATGGCGCAGATATAAAGTTTAAGTGATTAAAACATTCTGCGCACAAACCATCTTCATCTCCCAAAATTGCACCACATTTAAAGCATCGGGGCGGAAGAAATAATTTTATTATCTGTTGCAAAAATTGTTTCATGAATTTGGAAATATTTTTAACAATTCTTGATGAATTTCATTAATGCTGTTTACAACCGTTATGCCGGCTTTGGCAAACGCATCTTTTTTATCTTGTGCCGAAATTGGCCCTTGTGTAATAACATCTCCGGCATAACCCATTTTGTGACCAAAAGGCAAAGCATCTCCGGCAACATAGGCAATGATTGGTTTTTTGTAATTTTGTTGTTTATAATATTCAGCGGCGTCTTCTTCAAATGTTCCGCCTAATCTGCCCAAAAGAACAATTGCCTTGGTTTCTTCATCTTTTTGAAAATCTTCTATCACGTCTATAAAATCTATACCTATCATCATATCATCGCCCAAACCAATTACCGTGCTTTGTCCTAAATTATTGGCGCGGTTGGTCTCAATCACAGCCTCATAGGTCAAGGTAGATGAGCGAGAGACAATGCCTATTTTGCCTTTGTGATGAATATTTTCCGGAAAAATTCCAAGTCTTGCCTCTGATGGAGTGATAATTCCCGGTGTATTTGGACCGATTAACTTGGTTTTGCTGCCTTTTAACATGGCTTTTATTTCCAGCATATCTTTTAAGGGAACTCCTGCCGTGATGCAAACTATCAAATCTAATTCTGCCTCTATAGCCTCTTTCATTGCACTTTTTACGGCCGGCGCCGGAACAAACATCACGCTGGCGTTGGCTGCTGTTTCTTTAACCGCTTCTTGCACTGTGTTAAAAACAGGAACACCCAAATGCATCTCTCCGCCCTTATCCGGTGTGACACCACTAACAACATGCGTGCCGTAATCCAATGAGCGTTTGATATGGAATGTGGCTTGAGTACCGGTTATGCCTTGACAAACTACTCGAGTATTTTTATTGACCAATATTGACATTAATCACTCTCCTCTATGGCTTGAATTACGGCATCTGCAGCCTCTGTCATTGAATCTGTTATAATAACAGGTAATTTTGAGTGTTTTAATATTTCTTTGGCCTCATCACGATTTGTTCCCTCAAATCGAACGACCAAAGGCACGTTTAAGCCAACCTCGGATGCGGCGGCAATAATACCTTCCGCAATTAAATTACAGCGCAAAAATCCACCTAAAATATTAATTAAAATCCCTTCAACCTTTGGGTTGGTCATAATGATTTTTATGCCTGAGGCAATTTTGTCTTTATCAACACCACCTTTTACATTCAAATAACAAGCAGCGGCATAACCTTTATCTTCCAACTCATCCATAACAGCCATGGCCAAACCATCACCGTTGACAATGCACCCGATGTTGCCCTCAAACTCACAATAAGTGAATTTATATTTTGCGGCTTGCAGCTCTCTTTCATCTGTTTCACAATCATCTTGCAACAAAGCAATATCTTTGTGACGATACAGAGCGTTTTCATCAAAAGAAATTTTGGCATCTAATGCCACCAGCTGACCGTTGCGCATAACGCCGACAGGATTAATTTCTATCATACTGGCATCACATTCCAAAAAGGTTTTTTGCATGCCGTTTATCAATCTTTTTAAGCTGCGGGCACTTCTTGAGGTTAAATTCAAAAATTCTAACGCTTCACGTATTTTCTCAGCACTTATGGATTTTTCCAAACCCAGAGGAATTTTTAATATTCTTTCCGGATGATGTAAAACAACCTCATTAATGTCACTTTCTGCCGTCTCAACCAACAACAAGGTTAAAGTTGCAGACATTCGGTCTATAACCATTCCGGTATAAAAAACTTTTTTTACTTTGGTAAAGGCTTCAACATAAATTCTTGAAACATATTTCCCTTTTTCTCCGGTTTGCGGGGTGACAAGAGTTGAACCCAACATTTGTTCGGCATTTTTTATAATATCTCTACGGCTTTTAATTTGTCTGACACCGCCTTTTTTTCCGGCTTTGGCTTCCAAAAAATATCCATGCGCTCTGGCTCCGGATTGAATCTGGGCTTTGAGCATCCACGGCCCTCTTAAAGAAACCGAGGTTGCCACTTTTTTGGCCTCATTCGGAGTATAGGCAATTTTCCCCTTAGGGATGGAAATTCCATATTTGCTTAATATTTTTTTTGCCTGATACTCATGAATGTTCATTTGTCTTTCCTTAAAGGATATTTGCGTAATATAAGATTTTTTCCGTCATAGAAGATAATCCGTTTCTACGACTGGGGCTTAGGTGTTCATTTAAGCCCAAACGCGTGAAAATATTATTAATATCTACATTTTTTATTTCTTCGGCAGTCAAGCCGTTAAAAATGGTCAAAACAATATAAATAATCCCTTTGACAATGGCGGCATCGCTATCACCTACAAAATAAAACTTATTATCTTCTTTTTTCGGCACAAGCCATACCTGAGATTGGCAACCTCTAACCTTCCAATCTTCGGTATAATATTTTTCAGGCATGTGTTCTAACTTTGCGCCTAAGTCTATCAAATAGCGATATTTATCTTCCCAATCTTCTAAAAGCTCAAAGTTTTCAATTAAATCTTCTATTGTCATCTCTGCCAAACCTTAAATTTTATTGCTTAAAATTTGTAACATCATTTTAAGCCGCTGTCCAACTTTTATTTAAAAAAGCTCCATCATCATTTTGGCTTCTTCTGACATTCTTTCCGGTGTCCATGCTGGCTCCCAAACAATTTTGACCTCTACGTTACCTGTGCCTTCAACCAGCGCAACGGCATCGGCGGCTTGTTGCGGCAAAACACCTGCCACGGGACAAGTCGGTGCGGTGACGGTCATGTCAATAAAAACATCACCGTTATCTCTGACATCTATGTTATAAATCAAGCCCATGTCATAGACATTGATATTAATCTCGGGGTCGGCAACGGTTTTCAAAGCCTCGATAATATCTTCTTTGGTCGCCGTTTTTTCTTCAGCCGGTTTATCTTGTCCTGCCTTGGCGACATAGTTTTGCAAAGCCTCACCCATCGGTGTTTCTTCCGCTAAGCCCATGGCGGTTAACAGTTGGCTTTCATTCTCATCTAAAATATTTTCGTTATCAGAACTCATATTCTTCATCTCTTAAAAAAAGGTTTTGGCTTTTTCTATGGCTTTGACCAATCTATCAATATCTTCTTTGGTGTTATACAAGCCCAAAGTGGCTCTGGCAACCGACTCATATCCCATGCGGTGCACCAGAGGTTCGGCGCAATGATGTCCGATGCGCAAAGCTACACCTTCTTTATCTAAAATAAAAGCCATATCTTGCGGATGCACAGACTTTAAGACAAAAGAGAAAACGCCGCCCTTATCTTTGGCCGTGCCGATTTGCACCAAGTCTTCAATCTCTGACAATTTTTCTGTTGCATACTTAGTCAACTCTTTTTCATGCGCGGTGATATTATCCATCCCCAAGTTCATCATAAAATTCAGCGCCTCACCCAGCCCGATTGCCTGAACGATTGCCGGTGTGCCGGCTTCAAAACGTGCCGGAGGTTCGGCAAAGGTGGTCTTTTCATAGCTCACATGATCGACCATATCGCCCCCGCATTGATAAGGCGGCATTTTTTCCAAAATATCATATTTGCCATATAAAACGCCGATACCGCTCGGGCCATAGGTCTTGTGTCCGGAAAAAGCCAAAAAATCGCAATCCATATCTTGCACATCAATTTGATGATGAACGGCAAACTGGCAAGCATCGGTCAAAAATAAAGCGCCGACGTTATGGGCGGCTTGTGCCATTTTTTTAATTGGGAAAATCGTGCCCAAAACATTGGACATGGCGGTTACGGCAACGAGTTTGGTTTTCTCTCTCAACAATTTGGCAAACTCATCCCAAATAAAACTCCCGTCATCGGCAATTTTGAAAATTTTTAAGGTGCAGCCGGTTTCATCTCTGACTTGCTGCCACGGAATCAAATTGGCGTGATGTTCGGCCTCAGAAATCAAAATTTCATCGCCTTTTTTCAAAAATTTTCTGCCCCAAGCGGCGGCGACTAAATTGATGCTTTCTGTGGCATTTCTCGTAAATACAATTTCTTTATCACTTTTGGTATTGATGAACTTTTGCACGATTTTTCTTGCTTTTTCATATTCTAACGTGATTTCTTCCGACAAGAGATAAGAGCCGCGGTGCACATTGGCATAATCTTCGCTATAAACCTTCAGCATTTTATCAATCACGCATTGAGGCTTTTGTGCGGAAGCGCCGGTATCTAAAAACGTGTTGGGCTTGCCGTTAATTAATCTACCCAAGACCGGAAATTGTTTTCTTATCTCATAAACATCAAACATCAGATTTGTCCTTTATTCTTGCGGTGCGTGGGCATAGTCCGACAACCAAGCGCGAATTTCAGGATTTTTCACCTTATCCAGCGCCTCATTCAAATAAGCATCAATCAAAATTTGTTTGGCTTCTTCCCTGCCGATACCGCGGGACTGCATATAAAAGAGCTGATTTTCATCTAACTCACCACTGGCGGCACCATGAGAGCACTTCACGTCATCGGCAAAAATCTCGAGTTCAGGCTTAACGTCAATTTCTGCCGTGTCACTCAACAATAAAGCACGGTGCAACTGGTTGCCCTCGGTTTGGACGGCATCTTGCGCAATATGGATTTTGCCTTGGAAAACACCTTTGGCCTCGCCGCCGACCACACCTTTGACCAACTGAGAAGAATATGTTCTCGGTGATAAGTGCAAAATATCGGTGGTGGTATCTAAAGTTGCCCAGCCGGACATAATGTAGGCAGCGTCAACCTCAGCAGAAGCATTTTCATCATTCAGCAAAACCTTAACCTCGTTTCTGCCGATATTGGCACCTCTTTGCAAACAGAAATTATGATAGTTCGAATCGGCTTTTTGTTTGACCACACTCAAAGCAATATGGTTGGCCTTAAAAGCCTCGTCTTGCAATTTGTAATGGCTTAGTTTGGCATTTTTGCCCAAGACAATCTCATTGACCACATTGGCAAAATAGCGTGATTTGACTGCCCCTGTATAATTATACCACTCAACAAACTCAGCCTCGGCGCCTTGCTCCAAGACCACTAAATTGCGGATATTGAAAAAGATATTCTCCTCACCGCTCTTGGTGTGGTTAATCAGTACAATCGGCTTATCAACCTTCACATTTTTATGCACGCAAAGATAAATGCCTTCTTCCATATACGCATTATTCAGAGCCGCAAAAGGATGAAGTTTGATATCTACCACCTTGCCTAAATATTCTTTGGCATCTTCGGTCAAAACGGCTTCCATCAAGTTCATGACCTCAACCCCGCGCGGAAAATCGGGGAACGGCGGAATCATCTTGCCTTTTTCAAAATGGATAACATAAGCCTCAAACGGCACGTGCAATTTTTGTTGGCATTCGCAAACATGTCCTTCTTCATGACAATGACATTCACCTTCTTCGTGATGATGTCCGCAACAACAACCCTCGCCATGGTGATGATGACAACCGCAGCCACCGTCTTCATGATGACAACCGCAAGCTTCTTCTGCCGCCACGCGCATTTCTGCTAAAAAGTTTGACGGTTCAATCACCAAATCATCAGTGTTCAAATCTCTTAATTTGGTATATTTCCAAGCCTCGGTTTTTGGGGTTGGCAGACCAAGTTCGTCAAAGGCAATAGCGCCCTTATCCCGCATGGACTGAAACCACGGAATATATTCTCCGAACAATTTTACTTTTTGAACTAATCCGCCCATTTATCTCTCTCTTGTATATTCGGCATAGCCGTCTTTTTCAATTTCTGCCGCCAAGGTTTTATCGCCGGATTTTACAATATGTCCATCCGCATAAACATGAACAAAGTCCGGTACAACATATTCCAACAAGCGTTGATAGTGGGTGATAATCAGCATGGAGCGTTTGCCGTCTCTTAAAGCATTCATTCCTTCAGCCACCACTTTCAAGGCATCTACATCCAAGCCGGAATCTGCTTCATCTAAAATGGCAAAAGAAGGCTTTAAGATATTCATTTGCAAGGTTTCTAAGCGTTTTTTCTCACCACCAGAAAAGCCGACATTGACGGGGCGTTTTATCATCTCGTTATCAATGCCCAGTTTTTTGCCCTCTTCACGCACCATTTTGACAAATTCCATGGTGTCTAATTCCGGCAGGTTGTTATATTTTCTTACCGCATTAACCGAGTGTTTCAAAAATGTGGTGACAGCAACCCCTGGGATTTCTACCGGATATTGCATGCACAAGAAAATGCCTTCTCTGGCGCGGTCTTCTGCTGACATTTTGGTCAAATCTTTACCCTTAAAGCGAATCGAACCTGAAGTGATTTCATAACCAGGTTTGCCGCAAATCACGTTTGACAAGGTGGATTTTCCGGCGCCGTTCGGGCCCATAATGGCATGGACTTCACCTTCGTTTATGGTGAGGTTAAAGCCTTTGATAATCTCTTTATCTGCTACTCTTGCATATAAGTCTTCAATTTCTAATAATGGTATGGTCATCTTATTTTTCCTATCTATCCGACGCTGCCTTCCAAACTGATATTAATTAATTTTGCCGCCTCAATCGCAAATTCCATCGGCAAATGCTGCATCACTTCTTTACAAAAACCGTTCACAATCAGGCTTACCGCCTCTTCTTCGCCAATGCCGCGTTGCTCACAATAAAACAACTGCTCGTCGCTGATTTTTGAGGTGGTGGCCTCATGCTCCAATTTGGCGGTTTTATTTCTATTTTCCACATAAGGCACGGTATGCGAACCGCAGTGACTTCCAATCAGCAAACTATCGCACTGCGAATAATTTCTGGCATTATCGGCTTTGGGCGCAACCCTCACCAAGCCACGATAAGTTTGATTGGAAAATCCGGCGGAAATGCCTTTGGAAATAATCTTTGACGTGGTGTTTTTGCCGATATGAATCATCTTAGTACCGGTATCAGCCTGCTGATGATTGTTGGTAATGGCTACGGAATAAAACTCACCGCTGGAGTTATCTCCTTGCAACACGCAAGACGGATATTTCCAAGTGACGGCTGAGCCGGTTTCCACTTGTGTCCATGAAACCTTAGAGTTTTCGCCACGGCAAGCCGCCCTCTTGGTTACAAAGTTATAAACGCCGCCTTTGCCGTCTTTGTCTCCGGGGTACCAGTTTTGCACGGTAGAATATTTGACCTCGGCATTTTTATTAACCACAATCTCGACAATTGCGGCATGGAGCTGATTTTCATCTCTTTGCGGCGCGGTGCAGCCTTCCAAATAACTAACGTAGCTTTCATCATCAGCCACAATCAAGGTTCTTTCAAATTGTCCGGTGTTTTTGGCATTAATTCTAAAATATGTAGATAATTCCATCGGGCAACGGATTCCTTTAGGAATATATACAAAAGAACCATCGGTAAACACTGCCGAATTTAAGCAAGCAAAAAAGTTGTCAGTATAAGGTACAACCGAGCCTAAATATTGTTTGACCAAATCGGGATGTTCTTTCACCGCCTCGGAAATCGAGCAAAAGATAATGCCTTGCTCAGCTAACTTTTGACGATAAGTTGTTGCTACAGAAACACTGTCAAAAACCGCATCCACGGCAACTACACCTGCCAAAACTTCTTGCTCTTTTAGCGGAATGCCCAATTTTTCATAAGTTTGCAATAACTCTGGGTCCACCTCATCCAAAGATTTTGGTGTCACTTTTTGCTTGGGCGCAGAATAGTAACTCAAGTCCTGATAATCTATTTTATCATAATTTAATTTTGCCCAAGTCGGCTCTTTCATGGTTTTCCAAAATTCATAAGCCTTCAAACGAAATTCCAACAACCAATCGGGCTCACCTTTCTTTTGCGAGATGAATCTGATGATATCTTCGTTCAAACCTTTGGGCGCAGAATCGGCAGCAATGTCCGTGACAAAACCATATTTATATTTATCGCCGCTTTCATCAATGATTTCAGGTTTTTGACTATTCATTAAACTTTCCTTTTCTAACCTACCCTAAATTAGGTTTTTTATTTGCAAATTGCAACCTCTTATTTAATAAAAAATTCAGTTTTATAAGCTATTCTACTTTAAATTTAATATTAACAGAAAGGTTTTATTATGTTTATTGGAAGCATCTCTTTAGCGGTTGTAGCTCTTATCCTCATTGGTATTTGTGTTTGGCAATATAAAAAGCTCAAAACCTTACAACTCCAGCTCAAAGAACTTTTGCAAGAAACTTCTGCCCAAACTTCTGATAAAACGCAAACTTTGGCTGAAGATATGAACTTTAAAACCGATACAAATCTTATCATCACTTTTGCCAATGATGCCCTTTGCCAAAGCCTTGGCTTTAAAAAAGAAGAACTTATCGGAAAATCTGTTTTCGGAACACTTATGGAAGATAATGAATCTATCAAAAGCAATGTCCTTGGTTATACCAACAAAATTTTGAAAAAAACAAAAATCGTTAATAATGAAATTCTTCTTCGTGATGCAAAAGACAACACTCTTATTATGCAATGTCATCAACGCCCCATCTTAAACGAGATTTTGGAATGCACCGGCATTAGCTTTATTTGCAAAAATGTATCTTCTGCCAAAGAAATGCAAAGCAAACTCTTGGAACTTTCCGAACGAGATATCTTGACTCAAGCCCTTAATCAGGAAACTTTTCTTGCCTCTTTGGAAAAGGATTTTAATCGAGCTAAACGCTATAATCAAAATTTTGCTCTTTTGGTCGTTGAAACAAAAGATTTGTGCAAATTTATCAATCAGGGAATCAGTTTTGAAAGAGGTGATAAATTCATTAAAGCAATTTATGATTTATGTGTTGAAAAAGCTCCAAAAAATTGCATTATCGGCCGCTTTGAAAAAACTAAATTCGGTCTCATCTTAAATGATTATTCACGTGAAAAAACCGCCACTCTGGCACAAGAAATTTATGAAACTTCCAAACCCATCATCAAAAAACTCGGCGTTGATACATATAATGCGCAAATGCTGATTTTAAGCTATACGGAATGTAAAGGTTTTACCGATACTTATGACAATATGCTGGAAAGGATAAAACGCCATATTAAAAATGCGCTCAAACAACATCATTACGGGGTGATAACTTCTGAAAATGACAAAAAAAACAATCATCTTTCTTATTTTTATAAAAAAGAGCAGTAATAAATTTTTAAATGATTGTAGCTTATAATATATGTGGTTAAGCTTAATTTTAGAATTTAAAATATGAAAAAATTTTTGTTCATCATATTTTTGCCTTTATGGTTTTTCTTAAGCGGATGCTCAACTAACTCCGGCATTCCGCTATTTGGGTATACATGGTGGGGAAATACACCTGATTATGTGACAGTACAACGCGGAGATACTTTATATAGCATTTCCAGACGTTATAATGTTCCTTTAAGAGAGATTATTGAAACCAACCACCTTATTCCGCCATATCGCTTGTATGTGGGACAAACCTTGCGTATGCCTAACGCAAAATATCATATTGTGAAAAAAGGTGATACTCTTTATAATATCTCTAAACGCTATAATGTAGATATGAGTTCTATCAGCAGACTCAATGATTTGGACGAACCATATGCCCTTGCTCTCGGACAAAAATTAATTATTCCCGGAAGTGTGGTGGAAAAAGCGGCCAATGTTTCTACAACTTCTGTTAAAACAACAAAAAACTCAAAAACCACTAAAACAGCGCAAACAACAAAAAAATCAGAATCTTCATGGTGGTGGTCTAAGAAAAAATCAACACCTAAAAAAGCAACCTATGCCAAGCCCACCCCTGTTACCAAACGCAAAAATAAATTTATGTGGCCTGTTCAAGGCAAAGTTATTTCTAACTTTGGAACAATCGGCAAAGGAAGAACCAATGACGGTATTAATATCAAAGCCAATCTTGGTACACCTGTTAAAGCCGCTGATGCCGGTCGTGTAGCTTATGCCGGAAATGAGCTTAAAGGTTTTGGCAACCTGATTTTAATAAAACATAATGACGGTTGGATTACAGCCTATGCTCATAATGATAAAATTCTTGTAAAAAAAGGTCAAACCGTCAGAAGAGGTGAAAAAATTGCCACTGTCGGAAGTACCGGTGGTGTAAACACACCTCAGCTCCATTTTGAAGTCAGATCGGGCAAAAAAGCTCTCAACCCAAGAACATACCTACCTTAAAATAGAACATTCTTAAGAAAAATCTTGTGAACATATTGTTTTTATCCTATAACTTTGATTAAATTTATTTTATAGTTTTTCAAGTTAATATAAAAGGAGAATAATATGTTATTTATTAATGATGCTCTTGCTCAAAGCGCCGCTACAGCTCCGGCTCAAGGTTCTGTAACCGGTATGTTTATCCAATTGGGCTTGATTTTTTTGATTTTTTATTTCTTGCTCATTCGCCCTCAACAAAAAAAGATTAAACAACAAGAGGCTATGCTCAACGCCATTAAAAAAGGTGATAAAATTATTACCAATGGCGGTGTCTATGGTAAAGTTGTTGAAGCTGAACCTTTTGATTTGACCGTTGAAATTGCTAAAGACGTGGAAGTAAAAATCGTGCGAGCTATGGTCAGAGAAGTCATTAATGATGATGTCAAAATTTCTGCAAATGAAAAAAAGGCAGATAAAAAACCTGCAAATTCTAATAAAAAATAATATCTATAAGGTGTAAATAATGTATAAATTATCTAAAACAACCCTTATGATTATTATCGGTATTTGTCTTTTGGGAATTTTCTTTGCTTTGCCAAATATGTTGCCTAATAAAGAAAATTTGCCAAAATGGTGGCAACCGGTTAATCTGGGATTGGACTTGCAAGGCGGTTCTAATTTGCTTTTACAAGTTCAGGTAGATGATGTGATTAAGGAAAGAATGGCGACAATTGAAGATGCCGCACGCAAAGTGTTGCGTGAAAATAAAATTCGCTATCAAAATTTGCGCGCTCATGAAACTGATGTAACCGTTAAAGTTGAAAATTTGAACTCTAGAAATAAAGCAATTTCTGCTTTTAGAAAAATTGAAGACGGATTGCTTGTTGAAGAAACCCCAGACGGTTTGGTCAAAATTTCTTATTCTGATGTTGCTCTTAATCAACTCAAGCTCAAAATTGTGGAACAATCTATTGAAATTGTTCGTCGTCGTATTGATGAGCTTGGTACAAAAGAGCCGGTTATTCAACGTCAGGGAACAGATAGAATTGTGGTTCAACTCCCCGGTTTGCAAAACCCTGAATATGTAAAGACTTTGCTTGGCAAAACCGCAAAACTTTCTTTCCATATGGTTGATTCTTCTACCTCTACCGCTGATGCACGCAGAGGAAAACTTTCTGCCTCTTCTCGTATTGTTCCGGGAAATGACGGTGGATCTTATGTTATTAGCCGCAAACCTGTTGTCGGTGGTGAAAATTTAATAGACGCTCAGCCTGCTTTCCAAGAAGGTGAAGCTGTTGTTAGTTTCAAATTTGATTCTATCGGTGGTAAAAAATTTGGCGAAGCTACCAAAAACAATATTGGCGAGAGATTGGCCATTGTTTTGGATAATGAAGTTATTTCCGCCCCAACAATCCAAAGCGCTATTATGGGCGGTAGCGGTGTTATTACCGGTAGCTTTACGGTTAAGTCTGCCAATGACTTGGCTTTACTCTTACGCTCAGGTGCTTTGCCTGCTCCTTTGGAGGTTTTGGAAGAACGTACCGTTGGTGCCGGCTTGGGGGCAGACTCAATTCATGCCGGTGCTGTCGCTTGCGTTATCGGTTTAGTGGCCGTTATTGCATTTATGATTGCTGCTTATGGCTTGTTTGGCATTTTTACTACGGTTGCCGTGTTTATGAACTTGTTCTTATTGCTCGGAATTTTGAGCATTATGGGTGCAACACTCACACTGCCCGGTATTGCCGGTGTGATTTTGACCGTGGGTATGGCCGTGGATTCAAACGTGCTTATCTTTGAACGTATGCGTGAAGAAGTTAAGCTCGGTCGCTCCACAAAAGATGCTGCCGAAGCCGGATTTAGAGAAGCTTGGGCCACCATTTTGGACTCTAACTTAACCACTTTGGTTGCCGCTTTTGTTTTGTTCTATTTCGGCACTGGTCCGGTTCGAGGTTTTGCCGTAACTTTAACCATTGGTATTTTAACTTCTATGTTTACCTCTGTTACTGTTACTCGTGCAATTATTGCAACTTGGATTGAGCGTTATAAACCTAAAAAACTGCCAATCTAAGCGGAAGGATAAAAAAATGAAACTTTTTAGTTGGATTACAAAAGACACAAATATTAACTTTTTGGGGACAAGGAAACTCACCTATTTTATTTCAGGTTTGAGTATTGTTTTAGCAATTGCTTGCATCTGCATTAAAGGTTTTAATTACGGAATTGACTTTTCCGGCGGTATTTTGATGGAAGTGAAGGATGAAAAGGTTATTAATTTAGACCAACTCCGTTCTGAACTATCTCATCTGAATATTGGTGAAGTTAATTTGCAAACTATTGGTGAAAGCGGTCAAGAAGTGATGATTAGAGCTCAAGCCAAAACTTTGGATGAAAAAGCTCAAATGAACGCTATCAATGAAATTAAAAAAATTCTTGGCTCCGAATATGAAATCAGACGCACAGAGTTGGTTGGTCCTCAAGTTGGGGATGAACTCAAAAAAGACGGTGTTATCGCCTCTGTTCTTGCTATTTTAGGAATTTCTTTATATGTTTGGTTCCGTTTTGAATGGCAATTTGCTCTGGGCGCTATGCTTGGCTTGGTTCATGACATTATCGTCACAATCGGCTTGCTCTCTTTGTTCCAAATTGACTTTAGCTTAACAACCGTTGCGGCCATTTTGACCTTGGCTGGTTATTCAGTTAATGATACGGTTGTTACCTATGACAGAATCAGAGAAAATTTGAGAAAATATAAAACTATGCCGCAAGTGCAACTCTTGAACAAAAGTGTGAATGATATTTTCTCTCGTACTTTATTAACCGGTTTGACAACTTTGCTTGCCTCTATTGCTCTTTTAATTTGGGGTGGCGATGCTTTGCTTAGTTTCTCATTTACTTTGGTTTGGGGTATTTTAATCGGAACATATTCTTCAATTTATGTTTCTACGATTATTCTTAACTGGTTTGACTTAAGAAAAACAATTGAAGAAAGAGAAAAAGATGTTAACCCATTTGGAAATGTTGGTTAATTAAACTACAAAACAAAAAAGGCATTAGAAAAAATCTAATGCCTTTTTTAATGCCTTGAAAATTACATTTCGATAAAAATTTTATCTCCGTCAATTTTTGCATGGCCTCCAATCGGGAATGTGATTAATGGCATAGTGTGACCAAAATCTACATTGGCAATGATTGGCATATTTTGTAATTCTGGTTTATTTAAGATAAACTCCAATATCTCTCTTGAAACATTGGATGCTTTTTGAAAGCGTCCGATAACCAAAGCTTTTACATTTTTGAAGTCTTCTTGATACATCAGGGCTTGCAAATGTCTGTCAAAAGCTCCGGCATCTCCACCTGAAGTGTAGCAATCTTCAATAAACAAAATTGTATCTTTTTCAAATGCCGGCCTGTATGGAGAACCTAAGAGCAAATCAAATGTGCCGATGTTGCCACCAATGATTTTGCCCTCGGCTTGTCCTTGCCGAATTATCCACCAGCCTTCATTTTTGATAAATTCTCTTTTTTCTTGATCTATAAACCACAAATCATCACTCCATTCTTTAGAGGGGACAATTTGATTTTTTTGATCTTCAAAAAGCATTTTATTCAAATTTTCTAAAGTATATTCACTCCCCTTAATGCAACCTAGTGAACTATAATGCGGTCCATGAAATGTTACCAAGCCGGTTTTGGCATAAATGGCGTTTAACAAAGCCGTAATGTCTGAGAATCCGCAAAAGATTTTTGGATTTTGTTTAATAACTTCATAATCTAAATATGGCAAAATTTGGTTTGAATTTGCACCGCCGATAATGGTAAAAATGGCTTTTACATTTTTATCTTTGAAAGCGTCCATCAAGTCTTCCACACGATGCTCAATTGAAGATGAACCCATTAAATCCATTTCTTCGGTGGCCATATGTTTACCAAAAGTAACTTTTAAGCCCATTTTTTCAAAACGTGCTTTGGCGCAATCTCTGCTGTCTTGTCCGATAATTTTTAAGCTTCTGGCCGGAGCAATGATGCGGACTTCATCTCCTTTTTGGAGCTTGTTTGGTATGATTTTTTGCATTTTTTTCTCCTTAATTTGATTGTATTAGCTTTAAGATAAACCTAATTTCTAAAAAAAGATAAAAAAAATTCTTGCAATTTTAAAATCCATAAATATTATAAGAACAAAAGTAGAACATTTAGGAGAATAAAAATGAGTTTTGGATCCCCTGCAAGTGATTATGTACAAAATAATCTTGACTTAAATCAATATCTTGTTCCGCATAAGGCTTCCACATATTTCTTAAAAGTAAGCGGTGACGCCATGAAAAATGCCGGAATCTTAGACGGTGACTTTTTGGTGGTTGATCGTTCTTTGGATATTGCACATAATCAGATTATTGTGGTGGAGCAAGACGGTGAGCTTGTAGTCAGACGTTTCAAAAAACAAAATAACCAAATTTGTCTGATGCCCGAAAATGAAAAATATCAGCCTCGTTTCTTTAATCTGGAGAATGAATTGGTGATTTGGGGCGCGGTTTCCGCCATTTTCAGAAAGCTGCAATAATCTATGTTTGCCCTCATTGACTGTGATAATTTTTTTGTTTCTTGCGAAAGAATCTTTCAACCAAAATTAAAAAATATTCCGGTTGTGGTTTTATCTAACAACGATGGTTGCGTGGTGGCTCGTTCCGCCGAAGCTAAAGCCCTTGGTGTAACAATGGCTTGCCCGTTTTTTAAGATTGAAAAAATGTTTCGCGCTCAAGGAGGTGTTGCCCTCTCCTCCAACTATGAACTTTATGCAGATATATCTAAAAGAGTGATGAGTTTAATTCAACAAGAATTTCAAAATTTGGAAATTTATTCCATTGATGAGGCTTTTGTTGAGCTTAAATCTTCTGATAAATTATATGAAATCGGGCTTAAATTTCATCAAAAAATATTAAAAGAAGTCGGTGTTAGCGTTTCTATCGGTATTGCGCCGACTAAAACCTTGTGCAAACTGGCTATTGAAACAGCAAAAAAAATGCCCAAAGACAAAGTATTTGTTTTAACAGATGAGGCCAAAATTTCTGAAATTTTAAAACAAACCGAGGTGATTGATATTTGGGGAATCGGAAAAAATACGGCGCAAAAGCTCAACTTTATGGGGATATTTACCGGAGAGGAATTACGTTTAGCCCCACTTAGCTTAATCAAAAAAAGCTTGGGAATTAATACCGAAAAAACCGCGCTTGAGCTTAACCGCTTTGCTTGTTTGGAGATGGAAAATCATTCTCAGCAAAAAAGCATTATATCTTCCAGAAGCTTTGAAAAAGAAATCTATCAATTTAATGAGTTAGAGCAAATTATTTCAGAATTTGTAGATAGCGCTTGTTTAAGGCTAAGGCAGCAGCATAGTCTTGCCTCCGGAATCATTGTTTTTATTGCCTCGAATCGTTTTCATTTATCTCAACAACAATATCAAAACTCGGTTTTGGTTCCGCTTCCTTATCCAACAAACAATACGGCAAAATTTTTACAAGCCATGAAATTTGGACTAACTCAAATCTTCAAAGATGGCATATTTTATAAAAGAGCCGGTGTTACCCTCATTGATATTCAAGACCAAAACTTAAAACAACAAAACTTACTCTTTTCTTTGGAACAAAACCTTAAAGAACAAAAACTGATGTCTGCTTTTGATGAAATTAATGCCAAATTGGGTAAGAAAACGCTTTATTTTGGCATTCAAAAAAGCGGACAACAATACTTTATCAAAAGGCAATTTAAATCCAGAAATTATACCACTTCATGGGCAGATTTGCCTGTTGTTTTTTAATTTATAATGAATTTTGTTACAACTCTCTCAAAAAAAAATACAGCGCACTAAATTTAGGTTGCAAAAAAAAAAAATGACTTATTATAAATAGTATAGGCTTTAATTTTATTATTTTTGGGAGATTGTATTATGTTTAACGTGAGAATTGTTAAACAACTGACCAATATGTTGATATTATTGGCAAGTTTTTGTATTGCTTCAACTTATGCATATGCGCATCCTCCCAAAATTGCACCTACACTCAACCCAAAATTAAAGCCTATGCCTGAAGGCAGCTATCAACTGGCAAAGATTGTTTTTTTGCCGGATGCTGATGAATCTATTTGGCGGCCGCAACAAAAGGCCGCAACAAAACACGGTCAGCAACCCTTGTCAAAATATGGGATATCCGCTTAAATCTTGTCCGGCGCACGGGGTGTGTATTCCCTGCCCGATGGACACGGATTATATGCGCTTGAACACTTGTGTGTCTGAAGGAGAAAAAATTTATACAATCTCTGATGACAAAATGCGTTGCAACGCCTCTTGCGTGCCGACAACCTGCCAAAGTTATTATACTTTGACCAGCAAATCTGACCCAAACAGAATTTATGATTCTTGCACATCATTAGAGGCAAATTGCGCAGAGACCACCAAATATTTGGCCACAGATGATTGTGTGGACGGTTATTATTTGAAAAATGACCAATGCGTGGAAGGCTGCGCGGAAGAAATGTGCATTGGTTATAACTTATCTCATATTCTGAATGCACACCCAAAAATGCTGATTGCTCAAACGGAGAGAAAAAATATCGAATTGATGAGTGCAACACGGGATATACATTGTCTTCAGACGGAAATTCTTGCAAGCAGGCTTGTTCTGTCAGGTCTTGCGACGCATCTGAATATTTTATGACAACTTGTCCGGAAAATATGGATTGCCCGATGTGCACCAGTGTTTCTAATGATTGTACGGAGAGCAATTTTTTCAAGCTTGGTTCTTGCAAAAGCGGTTATGAAAAAGATGATTTCGGCCGCTGCGTGAAAAATTGTGTTGTTGATTGCGGTGATGAGTTTGATAGCTCCACATACTCCTACGAAAACAAAATTTATTCTATAGCTGATACAACAGAAGAATATGAAACATGTAACATATGTTCTTCTTACGCACCTGAAGGATATTATGAATATTACAAAGCCATAAAGTGCAAAGAAGGATTTCGTCTTTCCGGGCTGTTTGGCTATAATCTTCCTGAATTATGTTTTATTGAAGGAAAGCAGACGAATTGTGAAAATTTTGGGGATTTGTTATATGTGAACAAAAACATTCCCTCAGAAAAAGTTTGTTTTGATGCAATTATTCCCGAAGAGATAGCTGATGATTATGAGCTCATTGGTTTTGTTGCCAATCCGGAAAAAAGAATTGCTTTGTTTCAAGGTATCTTGGTGACTGGTTTTTATAATGTAGCTTGGGAGAAACTTAATATCTCTCTTCCGGCAGAAGATTATGATTATTTGATGACCAATAAAAAGACAGAGCATCAAATCAGCGGCAAAGCATATACTCAAGCGGCGGCTGAGGCTTGTCAAAACATGTCTTACTATACTCAACTATGTGACTCTGTTGAAGCGGTTTTAGAATATTCCACCATCGGGACAAATGCCGGAGATTGGTTTATTCCCAGTATTTATGATTTAGAAGATTATCTTAATAAACAAAATTGGGATGATAAAGCTCATTACTTATTCTCCATTCAATCACGCCTTGATACAAGTGGAGCAACTAGTACACCGATTAAAAATGGTTCAGCATATGTCAAAAATATACCAATAGTTAGTTTTTTGAATCACGATCCATTTCTTGAAGATGCTTATGAGGCTGTCCGTGCTTATGACTATGTCTACTTTGCTTATCAATATTAAAAGAAAGGCGCAAAAAAACTGCTTGAGTATCTCCTCAAGCAGTTTTTTTTATTTGAAATTAAATTATTTTTTCAATTGTTCCATCTGTTTTGCCATTAAACCCTGTGAAATTTGCAAATTGGTATTAATCATGGTCTCTATGGTACTGACATTGACATTATCTAAATTTTTGCCAATTTCTATGGTCTTTTGAGAAACAAAATCTGCCAATTTGTGCAGATTTCCTTTTATTTCATCCGGAAGATGATTTTTTTTGGATTTGGCGAGTGTTTTAATATATACCCATAATTCCATATTGTTATTTAGCGCAGCAGCTAATTCTTTTTTGTTGTTTTTTTCTTGAGCTTTTGACAAATCCATTGCGCATCTTAATAATGAATATGCTTCTTCTGCTGCCAAATTGTTTTTTACACATTCTTCCATGCCTAATGATATTTGGCTATTGATATTTGACAATGTCAAAATATCTTGTTTGGTCATCTGCACGCCTTTGCTCATGATCATATATTTTACAAAATTGGCTAATTTAAATAAATTTTGCTTGATATTTTCCGGAAGAATATTGTTTTTATGCTTGATTGAGCTTTCAATCTCTACCCATAGCTTTAAATTATGGTCTATTGCCAATAATTTTGCTTGTTGATTGTTGCTCTCTGCAACATCTGATAAGGCTTGCGCATATAATTTTAAGATGCTTGCCTCTTGCTCCGCATTTGCAATCGGATTTAATTTTTTTTCCATTTTTTCCCCTTTCTTTATGTTGCCTTTTCAAAAAAATAAGGGCTATCTTTCAAGATAACCCTTATTTTGTATCTTGAACATTTTGTTTATCGTTAGGGAATATATATCAATAAACTTAAAATGTTCTAAATTTTTGAGAAAAAATGGGGAGATTTTTTCTCGCTTTTTGAGAACATAATAATATTTTTTGCCTCTGCTTTGCTTAGGGAATATAGCAAAGCAGAGCAAAAACTTTAGAATGGGGAAAGAATGTCCAAAAATTGACGACCATATCTTGGTTGTTGAACATCTGATACAACACCTTTTCCACCGTATGAAACTCTCAATTCTGCAATTTTGTCAGATTGAATTGTATTATTTGAGCTGATATCTGCACGACGAATGATACCTTTTACCGTCAAACGTCTTAATTCATAGCTCACTCTGATTTCTTGCGTGCCTTCAATCACCAAATTGCCGTTTGGCAAAACTTGGGTTACAATGGCCGCCATGGTCACATCTATTTTTTCTTGTCTATCTACTTTGCCATCGGCAGAAATTTCTCGATTGGAAGAAATATCAATTAAAGCGTCCATCTCATTACCACTCGGTAACGCTGAACTTACGTTTTTTTCAAAACCGGCTAATGCGCCTATGCCCATAGAATCACTATTATCATCACGGTTTTGCTCCATTTCATTTTCCATTAAGGCTGCATCTTTGGCTACGATATTAACGGTTATAATATCTCCGACTTTTGAGGCTCTTTGGTCTTTGAAAAATCCGGTTGAACCTTTTCTCCATAATGAATTGGCATAAGTTGATGCTTGCGGTTCTTCCGGCATGGGCATTGAAACCGGTTGATAGCCTTCTGCCGTGGTTGGATTTTCTATATTGGTCATTTTGGGCTCTGCGCCTACACTGCTTAAACGCTCCCACATTCCGGCACAACCGGATAATGAGGTGGCCATCAACAATATTAAACTTATTCTTTTTATATTTTGTTTTTTCATATCAATAGCTCCTCGTTTATTGAATCTCTACTTCTACCGTATATGCATCTGTTACAATGCCATAAACTTTTTTTCCGCTTTTTGAATTTTCTGTTTCAATTCTCTGACCTTTTGAGCCGTCTTCTTTGGCAATGCCTTTGGCTGTTATTTGCATTTTGTCTGTTTTATAAATTAATGAAATTTTATCATTTTTATGGACTAGGATTTTTTCTCCAATTTCTTTTTGGGTAATGAGCTTGCCTTTCTTTAAGGGGCGTTTGCTCTCTTTTCCTACCAGATTGTCCATTTCCGTAACATTTAGTGGTTTTATCCGGCTATTTCTTATTTTTAAGACTTTTAAATCCTCTTGCTTGATTATTTCTCCCTTATTTATATTGCGTGCCGGCACATATACCTCTTGCAATATATAATATTTGCCTTGAAGAAAGGTTGAGACAACAGACTTTCCATCGGCAAAAATTTCCGCCTTTGCGCTGAATTTATTTTGGGTTTCATCATAATCTAACTGAGAAACCATAACTTTGCCTTGTTTTGCATTTTCTATAACAAAGCTGGTGTTGCCGCCATATATTTCTACTTCTACCTCATCATCAAAGCCTTGCTCCGTAAACTCTTTTTCAATAGCTTGCTTTATGTCTTGTTCTGTTATGCTCAAATCAGCAGCTTGCAGCTCAAATGCCGGCAAAATAAAAAGCATTAAAAATAAAAACTTGCCCAAATTATTCATCTTTTGACCTATTTCATTTGATTAATGGTGCTTAACATTTGATCTGAGGTTTGAATAATTTTTGAGTTCATTTCATAGGCTCTTTGCGCAGAAACCAATTCTGTTATCTCTGCAACCGGATTAACATTTGAAGTCTCTAAATATCCTTGCAAAATAGAACCCATTCCCTCTGCATCCGGATTATCTACCGTTGGGGCACCTGATGCCTCTGTTTCTAAAAACAAGTTATTTCCAATTGCCTCTAATCCGGCCTCATTAACAAAAGTTGCCAACTCTAATTGACCAACATTTACTTCATCTGTTTCTCCGTCTTGTTTGACCCAAACTTCTCCTGAAGTATTGACATATACTTCAACCGCGTCTTCGGGAATGGTGATTTCCGGCTGAACAACATAGCCATCATGGGTAACTATAGTGCCGTCTCCATTTTGTTGAAAAGCGCCATCTCTGGTATAAGCAATACCTTTTCCTTCAGGTAATTCAATTTGAAAATATCCTCTACCCTGAATAGCTAAATCTAATGATGCGTCTGTTTTGTTGACACCGCTTCCGTCTATAATTCTGTAAACAGCCGCCGTTTTAACACCGGTACCCAATTGTATGCCTGCCGGAACAATTGTTTGTCCTGCCGTTGAGGCTGAACCGGGACGAATGTAATTTTGATAAATCAAATCATTAAATTCTGCTCTGCGCTTGGTATATGCCGTTGTGTTCATATTCGCGATGTTGTTGGAAATAACATCTACGTTTGTTTGTTGTGCCAACATTCCGGTGGCTCCGATATTCAAAGATCTCATTTTTTTATTCCCTCAAAAAAAATATTATACCATTTGCGCAAAAGCACTGATTGTGTTTGATAAACGATCATGCTCTTCATCTATCATTTGTTGAACATATTCATATGAGCGTTGCAAATTGACCAACTTTGTCATTTCTTCTATTGAATTGACGTTGGATTTTTCTAATTTGCCTTGCAAAACTCTAATATTATCATTGCCAATACTCATGGTATTGCCATCTGTATTTTCAAACATGGTGTTGGCTACTTTTAATAACTTTTGATTATCTGCAAATTGAACCAACTTTAAACGTCCGACCAAACCATTTTCTGTATAAATCTCTCCATTTTCCATAACAGAAATTTCTTTTTCGGTTGGCGCAAAGAAAAAAGGCTCATTATTTTCTGATAAAACCGGATCTCCTTCTGAAGTGACTAACATTCCATCAGAATCTAAAGTAAAGTTGCCTTTGCGTGTATATCTTTCTCCGGCTTGTGTTTGAACTGCAAAAAAAGAATCTCCTTTGATGGCCAAATCTAATGTATTGCCGGTTTCAACCAACATTCCTTCATTGAAATTGGAATAGCTTCCAAAATCTTGTGTGAAATATAAAGGCTTGCGCGCCATTCCTGAAACGGAAGCGTTTGCTTCTGATTGATGAATATATGAACTAAACACGGCTTCATCTTGCTTATAGCCCGTGGTGTTCATATTTGCCATATTATTGGAAACAATGTCCATTTGTTTCCATAATGCCATCTGACGTGACAAGGCAATGTATTTTGTATTATCCATTATATTCTCCCCAATAGTTTGGATAATTTTTCCCTTTGCCTTATCTCTTGCAAATAGTGTGCCAAAAAAAATAAAAACAAAAAAAATAAGCTTTGCAGCTTATTTTTTATTTGGAGAAACAAATGTCAGATATATATATTTTGTTAACGGCGAGGGGCGTGTGATGACATATTTAAACGGAATCTTTGCATTTGGAGTTACAATCGGTATCACCGGAGCAAAAAACTCATATTGAATGAGTTTGGCTTCTTTATCCAATAATTCAATCCTTATTACCGGAATATCTATTTTTCTGTCTGTTTTATTAGCAATAAAGCCTTTGATTTCAATTTTGGGCACATAATCTTCTTCAAATTCTCGACGCACTACATTTTGAAACTCTAATCCCTCTCCTATAACAACGGCTTCAATCCCGACTTTTTCATATATATTTGCTAAAGAAGGAAATTTTCTAACAATTTCATAACGCGCATAATACGCAAATAAAAACAAAATAGCTAATAATACCAACATATAATATTTTATATTTGATATGTTGGACAAACCTAAGGCTTTTCTAATTTTAAATAAAACCTTTTTAAATGGGCTTTCTTTTTTTTCTGCTTCAAACAAAGCCTCTGTTTCTGTGGAAATGCGTTTGAATATATCTTTCATATATTGGTTGTCTGAAGCCATTTCATCTAATGTTTTATTTTTTGCTTCAGCGGCTTCTTCTTCAGATGTTTCAATCAAAACATCTTCTCTATTTTCTAACTTATTTTGTTCTGCAAAAGCCTCTTCATTAAGCTGTTCATTTTCATCTAAAAATTTGCGCTCTTCTGCCGTAAATTCCGCTTGTCTTAACTTTGAACCCTCTAACAAATCTTCCGGCATGCATTTAAATATTTTATGACATACGGCACAACGCAACTTTCTTCCCGTTTCCGGAACCACGTTGGCATCTATTTCATAACCTGTTTTACACTTTGGACAATATATTTGCATTTTCACCTCTTGTTCGCACTATAAGCATTTTTTTTCTTTTAGAAAAGAGAAAAAACATTTTATTAAATGAAATATTTGCTAGACCTATTCTTCTTCATATTTTATGATATGTTTAATTTTAGTTTTTTTAGTGGAGTTTTGTTACGTTGATTAACGCTAATTCTAATATAAACACCAAATATCCGGCTATTATTGAAATGCAGAATGTGGGAATCCGCTATGATCAGGGACCTGAAATTTTAAGCGATATCAGACTGTCTTTACGCAAAGGCTCTTTCCATTTTTTAACCGGAAAAAGCGGCGCCGGCAAAACCTCTTTGCTCAGCATGATGTATTTGGCTCAAAAACCAAGCAGAGGAACAGTTAGTGTGTTTGGACATAATGTTAATTTTGCCAACCGAGATGCTTTGGCCATGCTTAGAAGAAAAATCGGCGTCGTGTTTCAGGATTTTAGGCTTATTGACCATCTTTCTGCCTTTGATAACGTGGCCTTGCCTCTTAGAGTATGCGGTATGGATGAACGTGAAATCAGAAAAAGAGTAATGGAACTCTTGCAATGGGTTGAACTGGATAAATCTATTCAGGCAACTCCGGCAACCCTTTCCGGAGGTGAAAAACAACGCGTGGCCATTGCCAGAGCCGTTATTAACAGACCTGATTTGTTGTTGGCTGATGAACCAACCGGAAACGTAGACAACGATATTGCCCCTAAATTAATGAAGCTGTTTGTAGAGCTTAATAGATTGGGCACTACCGTCGTTATTGCCACCCATAGTGAAAAATTAATCCACGACTTTGCATATCCTCGTTTACATTTGCAAAATCATGGACTAAAAATATATGGACCGAATGATTATACAAATATGAGAGGAAACCTTGTCTAAAAAACCTGTTTTTATCAGCCGTCATGAAGAATTGCCTTTGCAAGGTGGAAGCACCAGTTTGTTTTTGCAAATTATGGTTGGTATTGCCGTCTTTTTATTTTCGGTTACACTCTCAGGCGTGTTGGCTATTAATTCCATGCTCTTAAATTGGAATGAAAGTATTTTGGGCTCTTTAACCGTTCAAATTATGCCGTCTACACATCTTAACCAAGATAAAGCCATTGCTGAAACTTTAGCTCATCAAGAAAAAGCGCTTGATGTTTTGAGAAATATTAATGAAGTGGAAAAAGCAGAGCCTCTTTCTGACAAACAACTGACAAAACTTATTCAGCCTTGGCTCGGTGACGGTATTTCAATTCAAAATCTGCCTATTCCCAGAATTATTGATGTGAAAATAAAAAAAGGCGCTTCTTTGGATTATATGGATTTGGCATATAAATTGGCTCAGGCAACACCTATGGCCTCGGTTGATAATCATAAACTGTGGCTTAATAAACTTATTCGTTTTGCAGATGGCTTAAAACTTTTGGCTTTGAGTGTTTTGGTGTTGGTGGTTATGATTACTTCCGGTGCCATATTTTATACAACACAAACCAGCTTGGGCTTGCATAAATATACAATCCAGATTTTGCATCTTATGGGAGCAAAAGATACTTATGTCGCGCAACAATTTGCTAAAAGATCTGCCGTTCTGGCTCTTCAGGGCGGTTTCTTCGGCTTGTTGGTTGGATTGCCGACAATTTTTGGAATCGCTTCTTTAGCTCAGCAAATTGAGGGGGGGATTATCAGCGAAGCCAGATTGTCTTTTTTTGATTGGGGGGCTATTCTTAGCTTGCCTATTTTGGCCGGCTTGATTGCCATGATTACCGCATATTATACCGTGAAACAAACTTTGCAAAAAATGATGTAGGCTAAAATTATGAAAAAATTTATCTTCTTTGGTTTTGTTATTATATTTTTTGCTTGGCTTGGCGGATTTTGCCTTTTTGCATATAAAATCAATCATTATCCCTTAAACAAAAATCAAAAAACAGATGCTATTGTTGTTTTGACCGGCGGACGGAATCGTATTAGTGAAGCCGTGGAATTATTGAATGTAGGCTTGGCTGACAAGTTGTTTATATCCGGCGTGGAAAAAAACACCTCACTTCAAGACATATGCAAATCTCAAGATATTCCCTTACCGCAAAAAAAAGTGCTGCTTGAAAAAAAATCTACCAATACCATTGAAAATGCAATTGAAACACAATCTTGGATTAAGAAAAACAATATTTCTTCCATTAGGTTGGTGACATCAAATTATCATCTTCCCAGAAGCATTCAGGAATTTCAATACCAGAATCCAAGCTTGACTATCATTCCTCACCCTGTTTTTTCTGATTTTGTGGCAAAAAAATGGTGGAAAAAAGGCCGTAGCTTTTGCTTAATTGCTATGGAATATAATAAATTTTTGTATGTTTGGTTGTTTAGACATTTAAATATTCAAGGATAAATTCATGCTTTATATCAGATCTTTTCTTTTTAATTTTTGTTTTTATCTTACTTTGGCCATTGGATGCATTTTTGGTTCTATCATTGGTGTTTTTTCCAGAGAAGCAACCATTCCTTTTTGGAATAAATTTTGGATGCCGATGTGTTGCTCTTTGTTAAAAATTTGCGGAATCTCCATTGAAATCAGGGGCAAAGAAAACATTAAACAAGAAGGTGTTATTTATGCTGCAAAGCACCAATCTGCTTTAGAAACTTATTGTTTGTCCTCTTATATTACCCGTGCCGTTTTTATTTTGAAAAAAGAGCTGACTTATGTTCCGCTTTTTGGGTGGGCTCAACATTTTTACGGAATGATTGCCGTCAACAGAGCTTCCGGCGGTGCGGCTTTGAAAAAACTGCTTAAAGCCTCTGAAGACAGAATTAAACATAAACGACCGATTATCATCTTTCCTGAAGGAACCAGAACAAAACCCGGAAAAACCACAGAATATAAATCCGGTTTGGTCTTTTTATATCAGAATTTAAATGTTCCGGTTGTGCCCGTGGCTTTGAATACAGGGTTGTTTTGGGCAAAAAACTCTTTTTTGCGCTATAAAGGAAAAGTTGTAATTGAATTTTTGCCCCCTATTCCAACCGGATTGGATAAAAAAGAATTTATGAATCTACTCAAATCTAGAATAGAGGAAAAATGCGCAGAACTTAATCAGGAAAGCGCTATGCATTATCCTCATGCCAAAGAGTTGTTAGAAAAAGCACATAAGGATTAAGAATATGTCTTTTAAAGCTGAAAATTCTGCAAAATATGCCCTTTCTTCCGGTTTGAAAAATTGGAAATGGGCTGTATTTTCTTTTTTGGCGTTTTTCCTTTTTTTATCCTTATTTATTAATGCCTATCTGCAACGGCAAAACTTTATTTTTCATGTGAAAAAAAATTTGGAATATACTTTTAATTCTTTGGTTGCCAGCCATTGGGATATTGCATATGACCATATTCAATTTAACCCTTTTCCGCTTTTTCCTTTGGTGGAAATTGATAATTTGCAGGTTTATGATAAAACTAATAAAAATGCTTGGGTGTGTGAAAAATTTTATTTTGATAACAGTGTGCTTTCTCCTCAAAAAATCAAAATTTATTTTGACGGGAAACAATTTGTTAAGACAACCCAATCTTCTCATAAATTGTCTATTCCGCAATATGAAATGTTTTTAACCTTAAACAATCAAGCTCCGCAAAGCTTGTTTATAAATTTGCATCATATGGCGCTTGAAGGTTGGGCTGATGTTGAAAATTTGGCTCTTAATATTATTTGGAACAATGAAAATAATTCCACCTTCATGCAAAAAAATATTAACTTTAATGCAAAATTAGATATTCAAAATATCAAACTCAACGGTTTGTTGGATTATCCGCTTGGGCAAATTATAAAAAACTTTTCTATGGAAGCCGATATGATTGGAAAGCCTAAAGGAAATAACAGTTTTCAAGCATCTTTAAGAGAATGGTTGGCTCAAAACGGTTATTTCAGAATTAATAATATTACTCTAAACTGGCGTCCGTTACTGTTAGTCGGAAAAGGAGATTTTTATCTTAATGAAAATTTTGCCCCAATTTTAACCTTGAACACAACATCCAAAGCCTTGCTTAATTTGTTGGATGAAATGGAACAAAAAAATTGGTTAGACAGTAAAGGTGTTTTTGTGGCAAGAGTATTATTAAACAATAAAGCCTATAAAATTGCCGATGATAAATATTTAACGGTTTCGACGCCAATTTCTATCAGAGATGATGCTATTTTGGTTGAAAAAATTGCCATTAAAAAGTTTGATTAAGCTTGGTAGCTTAAAAACAAAACTTTTGCCAAGCCATAAACTCTTTCATCAATCAAATCAAAACATGGCGGAATGGCAATTTCTTCTGTTTTTTCAACTTCAACCACACAAAGAGAATTTGCCTTTAGCCAATTTTTTTGAGAAAGTTCAAGCAAGGCCTTTTCACTCAAGCCTTGTTTATACGGCGCATCCATAAACACCAAAGTATATTGCTTGTGGCTTTTAGGCAGGTTGGCAGCATCTAGTTTAAGCAGATTAATTTTGTTCTGCTCTTTGGGAAACAAAGCCACATTTTTTTTCAAATCCGTTAAATCTTTATCCAGCAAAGTAACTGTTTTGGCACCTCTGGAAAGAGCCTCCAGCGCAAAAGCACCGCTACCGGAAAAAACGTCTAATAAGTCATACTCGGCCAAGCTGTCTTTTAATTTTGAATATAGAATATTAAATATCGCTTCTCTGGCTCTGTCTGCCGTTGGGCGAATCTTTTCAGATTGAGGCGAAATCAGTTTTTTGCCACGATAGATGCCTGAAATAATTCTCATAGACTAAATTTGGCTCCCAGTTGTTCTTTTAACACTTTTTGAGGAATCTCTTTAACCTCTCCTTCTCTCATTCCACCTAATTGGAACGGTCCGTATGAAAGACGAATCAAGCGGTTTACATCTAAGCCGATTGCTTTCATCACTTTGCGGATTTCTCTGTTTTTGCCCTCATTTAAGGTCACCAACAACCAAGCATTTGTCCCTTTTACGGTTTCAATATCTACTTTAATGGAACCATATTGAACACCATCAATAACTATGCCGTTTTGAAGGTCTGCCAATTTTTTATCATCCACAAAACCATGAACGCGCACTTTATATCTTCTGGCCCAACCGTTGCTCGGTAATTCTAACTGACGAGATAATTCTCCGCTGTTGGTTAATAAAAGCAAGCCTTCAGAGTTCAAATCCAATCTGCCCACAGATATTACTCTGGGCATGCCGTGCGGCAAATGTTCAAAAACCGTCGGACGGCCTTTTTCATCTTTATGAGTGGTAACCAAACCCACCGGCTTATAATATAACCACAAACGGGTTATATCTTTTTGCGGCAATTTTTCTCCATCAAGCAAAATCTTTTCATTGCCCTCAACATTATAGGCCGGAGAATCTACAATTTCTCCGTTGATGGTTATTCTTTTTTGGCGGATTAATTCTTCTGCGGCTCTGCGAGAACACACCCCGCTTCTTGCGATGAATTTGGCTAATCTTTCAGACATAATTTTCTTTCCTTTTTTATTTTCTCGTTATAATAATAAAAAAATATCAGTTTAGCAAGACGAGGTTCACCGAATGGATAAAATTTTTTATATGCAAAAGGCTCTTGAAGAAGCAAAAGCTGCCGCTTTGGAAGATGAAACACCCATCGGTGCCATAATTGTTGATGCTAAAAGCGGAGAGATTATTGCATCTGCGCATAATTTGACCGAGCATCAAGCCGAAGCAACGGCTCATGCCGAAATTTTGGCCATGCAAAGGGCCGCGCAAAAACTTAAACAAAAAAGACTTTGGGATATGGATTTATATGTGACGATTGAACCTTGCACCATGTGCGCCGCCGCCATTTCTTTTATGCGCATTAATTGTGTTTATTTTGGTGCTGAAGATGAAAAAGGCGGAGCTATTGTAAACGGGGTTAAGTTTTTTGAGGCTAAAACTTGTCATCATCGCCCAAAGTTTGAAGGCGGAATTTTGGCTCAAGAAGCTGCTGACTTATTAAAAAACTTTTTCAAAAATAAAAGAAAATAACGCTACTCATCCGTAATTATTTGTTTTATTTGTTCTATTTTGCTTTGAGTATATGCTTTTTGCTCAGGTGTTCTGATTTTGTCTTCCTCTGCTGTTTCTAATAATTGAAGAATTTCTTTAGCATATGCTTTGCGGTTAAGCGCAATTGTGGTTAAATTAAACACTGCCGCTTGATAAATTTGCTCATTTGAAACTTGCAGCTGTTCTGCTATGGTTTTGTATGGAGGCGTAAAACTATCTGCATATTCCTTATGGCTTTTTTCATAAGAACTTTTTTGAATTTTTTTGGCAATATCTTCCGTAACCTGCTTTTTGTCTGAATCTTGACGACGAAAACTGGTGGTCATTTTGACCAATGATTTTAATTTTCTAATTACGGCAAATTGTTTGCTAAAATCCATTTTATTTCCCCTTTGGTCTTATGATATGTTTATCATATATTCTCATTGGTTAAAATTTTATATAATAATTTTACATTAAGTTAACAATATAACACTATATTTTTCTTTAATTAACAAGGAAAGATATAATGTCTCATTTAAATATTAAAACTTTTGCACTTTCAACACCAGATGTTGGATACAGAAACCAAATTATTGGCGTGATGCAGGCTGTGGCTGAATATTGCGGTAATAATTTGGATTTGGAATCTTGTTTTGTTTTGCCTAAAGATGTAACTTCTTATACAGAAGTTAAAGAATCTATATATTACTCAAAATTTGCAGATTATCATAGTTTTAAGACAAAAATTTTTGAACTTCTTGACCTTTATTTTGCAAAAAATAAAATTATTCCGCAAATTTTTATTACGGCTTTTAATCTTACAGAAAATGAAAATGCCGGCAAAAACGCAGATAAATTATGTTGCGCCATCAAAGAGTATTATGCTCAAAACAAATTGGGAAAAATTATGACTTGTGTTATTACAAGCCGCGTTTATATGTATCAATATGTTGATTTTATTCAAATTCCAAAACATATTATGACCTTTGCCTCTAGAATCAGATTGCTTAAGAATCCAAAATTGAGGCAAAAATCTTTGATTACGGTTGGAACATTAAACCATTTTTCAAAAAAACTGATTAAAAATAAATATGCGGAACTCACAGCAAAACTTGCCGAGCTCAAAAAAAATTCTGATTTTTTTGACTTAATGCGCAAATTTGACACTTATATATCTAAACCTCAAAAAGTTGTTTTTTGTTTGGGAGGACGTGTTCACGGCAATGAAATTATTTTTGATATAAATTATGCTCAAAAATTGCTTGCCGATGCTAATAGATTAATCAAAAAAAATTATGGTGTTATCTTTGTTAATGGTCCAAGAACACCCAATGATGTTACAGATTTTTTGTATGAAAACACTTGTGATAATCCGGATATTATTTTTCAAAACAGCAAAAAAATTGCAACATCAGACGCTGAAAGAACACCCTTGTCTTGGCGCATTTATTCCGGCAAATATGAAGCTGAATTTGAAAAACTGGAAAAAATTGGCAATATATATCCGGCTATATTGGGATTTGACAACACAATTGTTGCTCATTCTTTTGATAGCTATGCCAGTTGTGAAACGGTTAATGCCGCCATTCCAACCGCCATTAGCAAGCGCGGACTATATATTTCTGCCGAGCGGTATGATTGTTATAATTTGCATGAGTTATTGTGCCCCAAATATGCCATTGATTGGGATGATTTTGTGGAGTTGGCTTATCATCAAAACATTGTGCCTAATGAGCTTAAGCCACAAATATTATCTAATCCGCTGCATGTTTTTGCAGAAACTTTGTTAAACAGATTTAATAAATTTGCTTAAATATAATTTTTTACAAAAGACCAAATTTCATAGGCTGTTTCTTCCAAAGAGAGCGGCTTATCTGTTTGGTTTTTATCCATTTTAACACAAATGTTTATCGGAGTAGCTATTAAGGAGAGTGCTTTTAAGCGTCCGGCCCAAACCAACGCTTGGGAAAGATTTTTGGCTTGATATTGTTGCAAAGTGCCTGCAATGTTTAGTTTGTGCTCAATTGTGTGTTGCTCAAAATCTTCTGTTACTTCAATGCCCAAATAACCCATATCCGTTAATTCTCTATATGCCTCTGCCGGTGTTTCTTCTTGCAACCTTAAGGCATATTTTATGGCAATGGATAAAGCCACATAGGGTTTATATGCTTTTGTGGCAATTTTAGAATCGGAAACCTTAAAAACCACACATTCAATTTGATGCTCTATGAAATATGATTGAACAAACAAGGCCAAGGCAAATAAATTATTGGAAAAATCAGGATTAGATGTTTTGAAAATAACAATTTCTTCTTGAGCAAAATTTTGCAACAGCTTTTGAGCCGGCAAATAATAATCCCTTAAATCCGTGCCGATTGTTTGATTATATTCAAAAACGGCGCGTTTCTTATCTAAAAAAGAATCTGAATTTGTTTCATCTAAAGCAATTTCAATCATTTTTCCAATTCCGAAAGTTTTATGTATCATACTCATTTTTTTTAGAAAAGAAACAAAAAAAACACCGGTTCCGCCGAACCAGTGCTTTTTTGTTTTTTTTGAAAATTACCAGAGCTTTTTGTATGTCTCGGCAATTTTTTTGTGTAACTCTTGCATATCGGTATTTTCGTTGTAACCGATAGCAAAAATTCTATAGCCTTTCCGCTGGAAAGATTCTGCAATGGCTGACCAGTGTTCCACACCATTCGTATTGTAAAGAATGATTTGTGGAATTTCCGGAAAACAGAACAGCCCAATCCAAGTGTGCGTTCCGGCTATACCAACCATAGCATCAAGGTTGGCATACATGTTGAAATATTCAACATGCGGAACCTTGCGAACACCCAAAACTTCCGGATTTTCCTTCTGCCCTGGTATGTAGAGCTCGAAATTGCGCTCAGTCATCCATTTCTGCAAAGAAAGTACCGTCTCCATATCCTTGACCTTATCATAATGTTGGCCAAAGACAAAACGTGTCTTCTCATCAAAAATACCGGCAAGTACCTCGTGTGATAAAGACTGCTGTGCGGCATTAAGCCCACATTCGCCGTCTGTCAACCATTTTTGCGGGATAATCATAACATTTTTACGGCCGTCCTCCAAAATCGGGTATTCTTTTGAACTCTTACCGATTGGCAAACGAGTGCCGGCAATTTGGCCCCAAAATCCGTCCGGCAGTGTTCCAGCTTTTAATTCGCCAACAATGTCACGCCCGATTGGCATTCTTCCTTCCGGAACAATCTTGATAGATACCCCGAAAGGCAAAAGCATTGAAGCACTATTCATTTTGTCTGTTCGTGCCTCCTCTGGATTTTCTTTACGAGATCCTACCTCAACTTGTGTGTTTAACATAATTGAAGCTGCACACGCAAAAATCTCATGTCCGAAACAAGAATAAACAGTAATCATAATAAAAAAATTTTGTGAGGGGCGGTCCCCTCTGGTTAATAATTTTTATTTAATTTTTTTCTTGGATATAGGAATAGCACGATAAGATTTTTTGTCAAGACAAATTGACAAAATTTTACAAAAAAATAGTTTTCTTGACTTTTTAATAAATCAGATTTATTCAAAGTTATATATAACGCCATTATTAACTTAATATTATTGCTTATGGAAACAACTGTTAAAAAAGATGATTCAAATTATGTCATCAATTTTATTGTAAAAAAAATTAACGTGATTTATTCCGGATTGGACAAATTTCCTTTTTGCTGTGATGTTTTAGCGGAAGATAATGCTTATTTTCGTTGCGCTGTTAGTTTGGATAATATTGCTATTTTCCTTTTAAGCGAACGCGGTGATGAACTCTTTGTGAGTATGCATCCTGAATATAAAAATTCTTCCGTAATGGCAGTTGATACCTGCATTAATACATCTCAAAGTTGGCACGATTTGGCTTGGCACACCAGATATCATAATGATTTTGCCGCAAGAATTGTTGCGCACATTAATGTTGAACAGGTTTGGATGATTCCGATGCCTTTTTTCTTGAACGGAATTGATGTGATTATGCAAGATTTTTATTACTGCCTAATCTTGGGAACGCAAAACAACGAATATATTGAATGTACCTCTGAAGGAAAGCATATTGCACCTCTTGTCACAGCACAAAACGCTGACCAACTGGAATTAACCCTTGATCGGATTGATGAAGATGAAAGATGGACTTTGAATGCCGTTAAAAATCTGTCTTTATCAATAAAAAATATCTATCCTGAACTGCAAAAACTATAATATGAAAATAAAAAAGGTGGCTTTACTTCAACCACCTTTTTTTGTGCCCTTATCAATCAGATTGCTCGTTCTCGCCTATTTGCTGCTCATAACAAAAAAGCCCGTCATTCTAAGACAGGCTTTTTAATGGCGGGAGTGACGAGGCTCCAAGCTGGAGGCAGCTTGACCCCATCAGTTTGGCTTATTTTCATTGCGCAACTTATTATACTTTCTTTGCCAATTTTCAAAGCTCTAATTTCTGAGCTCGCTCGTTCTCGCCTATTTGCTGCTCATAACAAAAAAGCCCGTCTTTCTAAGACAGGCTTTTTAATGGCGGGAGTGACGAGGCTCGAACTCGCGACCTCCTGCGTGACAGGCAGGCGCTCTAACCAACTGAGCTACACCCCCACGGTGACTACGTGGTATCTTATACATAACAAAAAAAATAAATGCAAGAACTTTTTTTATTTTTTTTACCTTTTTTTATGTTTTTTGTGCATAATATATTTATACATTGTTACTTATACACATAAACTATTATTTGAATTGGATTTTTTTTCTTTTTCATTTATAGTTCAGAGCATTGAATATTCTTCAATTTTTATTAAAGAGTGTGTTTTATGGTATTAAAACTTATTAATGATATTAAACCAAAACATAAATACCGCGTAATTACTCTTGGTTATGCCGTGGCGGTTACTTCTGCTTTTGTTTTGTCTTTAACGAATAATTCTAATGTTAATGCTTCTGTCTACCCAAAAGAAAAATCTGAATATTTAATGTTGGAAAATGCTGTTTCCGAATCTATTGAAAATCCGGCTTCTCTTTACCCCGCTGACAGAATATTAAACATCCGCTCTTTATTTGACACTGTATATAATTATCAACGTATTCATGAATTTGAAAAACTTATTTCCGTTAAAAAAGGTGATACCTTTATTTCTATCTTAAATTCTTTTGGCCTTACTTATAATGAAGCTCATAGCTTGTATTCCGCTTTTAAAAAAGTTTATAATCCTGCAAATATCAGAGTGGGGCAAAAAATTTTTATTTCAGGCCTCTTTGATGAAAAAACTCAAAAATTAACTGAAATTGACCAGATTATTATTCAAGAAAACAATATCAAAAGCTATTCTCTTTCCAAAAATGATAAAGGCGAATTTGAAACAAAAACCTTGCAAGAAGAACTCATCACTGAAGTAAACAGTGCCACAGGTTCAATCAGCGGCTCTTTATCTAAGTCTATGAACTCTCAAGGCGTGCCTAATAAAATTGTGCATGAATTTATTAAGATTTTTTCTTATTCCGTGGATTTTAGAAGAGATGTCCGTAAAGGAGATAAATTTGAAATTATTTTTGAAAATAATATTACCAAAGACGGAAAAATTGCTTCTTACGGAAATATTTTATATGCCGGATTGCAATTAAGAAATGAAAAAATCTCCCTTTATAGATTCAAAGATTCTAAGGGAAATGTTGATTATTATACCGAAAAAGGCTTAGCTATGAAAAAAGTTTTGCACAAAAAGCCTTTATCTTTTCAAAACGCCAGAATTTCTTCTCCTTTCGGAAAAAGAAGACATCCAATTAAAAAGCGTTGGATTATCCACTGGGGCGTTGATTATGCCGCTCCAAAGGGCACAAAAATTTATGCCGGCGGTGATGGCGTTGTTCAGGTGGCAAAATATAATGGTGGTTATGGAAACTATATTAAAATCAGACATAACTCTGAATATTCTACCGCCTATGGACATATGTGGAAATTTGCCAAAGGAATTAGACCCGGAACAAGAGTTAAACAAGGACAAGTTATTGGTTATGTTGGTTCTACCGGCTTGTCTACCGGTCCTCACCTGCACTATGAAGTGATTAGAAACGGTAAAAGAATTAACCCTGTGACCATTAAGGCTGCAACCGGTAATAACTTGGCCGGAAAAGATTTGAAAAAATTCAAACTTCTAGTCAGCGATATCAAATCTTCTTATAACAAGATGTTTGCTCTTAAAAAGAACAATAAAATCTCTCAAAAATAAAAAAAGCGTTTTTTACGCTTTTTTTATTTTATTTATAATATAATTAAATTATAATCTTTTTATTGTTTTTTTATGTTATAGAGATTCAAATGAATACACAAAAGTTTTATTTTATCTTGCTTGGAGGATTGTTTGCTTTTTCTTCTCAAGCTTTTGCTTTTTATCAACAAAACTCTTTTGCTGATATGACTAAAAGTTACCAATTGGCTGAAATTATTTTTCTACCCGATTATGAAGAGAAAAAAATTCCTCTTCACTATCAAGAAAATTGCGCAAACTACAAATTTACTAAAGATAATTGTTTTCCGCCTAAAGAACTTTCTAATCCATGTCCTGACAATAATTCTAAATATATGTATTGCAGGTGCAATCCTTCAAAATATAAATATACTAGCCAAAACTGCGTTTATACGGCAGAGGCTCCGTATTTTCCTGATGCAAACCGTTTATTGAGCGGAGATATGTGCCGAACAGATAATTTTTCTCAGCTTTATGCTCAATCTTGCAATTGTATTTATTTTAGATATACAACAGATGAAAGCTGCGGTAATAAAGATAAGGTTTTAGATAAGCGTTCTTATTGCCAAGAAAATAACGGCATTATCAGATATGAAAATTGCCGATGCAATCCTGAAAAATATCCTTATTTATTTGTTGGAAAATTCAGATCTCAAGAGTTTTTAGATGAAGTTTATGCCCGTTGCGGTAATGAAAATAACTTTATCAGTTGCCAAAATTATGGTGAAGAAATTGCTTTTAAATGCGCGGTTGATCCTTCTTATAAATATGATAGTTACTCTTGTCAATTAGAGCACCCTTCTTATCAAGTATCAGGAGAATCTATCAAATTTACTAACGGTTATGGACAAGATATAACTTTATATAAAGAATGCGATTGCCCAACAACATTTAGTAAAAGTTGCGACGGAGCATCCTCTAACCGTTTTTATACAACAAACGGAAAAATTCTTGAATGCCAAAAAAAATCTCCTCTTTGCCAAATGGGATTTTTCAAAGGATTTAGTGATGATGGTTTAACTTCTTGTTTTGATAACATTCATGGTTCTTTAATCCGTGTTGCTGAGACTTGCATTAAAAGAGACGGTAGAAAAGTTTATCGTTGTGAATGTTCTTACCGCTCAGGCAAATATGGTTATTCCGGTGATTTTTGCGGAACTTGTGTTAAGAACACACCTACCATTCTTTGTGTTGAGAACGGACAAGAAATTTCAAGCAGCTGCTTAAATCAGCTATGATACTTTATCATTAAACAAAAAAGAGGAAGAATTTGAGATAATCTTCCTCTTTTTTGTGTCCTTAATATATTTTGTTATTTTTTCTTTAACAACAAATGATTTTGCCAGAATATAATAAATGCAATCAACGGTAAAAATATTTCACTACTTTCTTCTAAAAAAGACCATGTGTCAATTGCGCTTCTGGAAAGAGCTTCTCCATGCATATGACGGTAGTTAGCCGGGAAACGGTCTGCAAATTTAGCAAAGACCAAACAGCAACATAAAACCGCCGTAGACCACGTAATGGTATTTAACTTAAAGAAAGAGACTATCAAATGTTTACTGTATTTCACTGCCAAATAAATTATCATGCTAAAAAAGACTATCAAGACAAAACCATATAAAATCTTTTCTGACAGCGGATTATTTGGATTTAAGAAAAAACGAGATTTAAATGGCGTGGAATCTGTGGATGATAAGTGATGTTGAATTCCGGCTTCTCTTAATAACGCGCATACAGAAAGCAAAAAATAGACTAACCAATCTAGTCTTTGATTTGTTTTGAAATCTTGAAAGAAATAAAGCATTCCGCATAATAAAATGGCATAGCCGCAATATGTTGCAATATCAATAATTGCGCCATCTACTGTTATTTCAAATCTTTTTTCCGGAAAAAACATAAAAACAGTGAATAAAACAACACCCCATGTCATTAAAAAAAACAATGGTGTAAAAAATGGAGATAAAAACATTTTTTTCATGATAAAATCCTTTATATTAAATGATTAAAATTTATAGAATAATTTTTTGTTGCTTTCCAGACAGAAAAAAATTTAAAGTGGATAAAAAAGTAGGTTTATTAAATATTTGTTATGTCTTTTTTTATAATCTTTTAGTGATGTATGGAGAAATTTATGAGAAAAGATTTTTATATATTTCGTCACGGAGAAACTGATTATAATAAATTTAAGCGTTGGCAAGGTTCAGGCATTGATTCTCCTTTGAACGAAAATGGGGTACAACAAGCTCAAAATTTGGTTGAAAAATTGGTTGGCAAAAATATCCAAATTATATATTCAAGTGGGTTAAAACGCGCTATTAAAACGGCTGAAATTGTTGCCGCCGAGCTTGGCGTTGAAGTAAAAATCATTACTGACCTGCACGAGGCAAATTTAGGGCAAACCGAAGGAATGCTTAAAACAGAAGTCGCTCAAAAATTTTCAGAAATATTTAGTCTTTGGTACGATGAAGAAGTTGATAACTGGGATATTTCTTTTCCTGACGGAGAAAGCAAACGACAAATTTTTAATCGAATGTATGGTGTTTTAGATCATTTGTTGCATACTAAAGAAACCGTTATCGGAATTGCTTCTCACGGCGCTTCTATTAGATATTTATTACTGGGTTTGGGTTTTGTAACCGGAAGAATGGAGAATTGTGCTTTATTCCATCTGATATATGAAGATGAAAAATGGTGGTTGGAATAAATCTAAAATATATTTTTATTATCTAATTGATTGAAACATAATTTGAATTGTCACGCTAACAATATATCACCTCGGCAATGCTCCCTCCTTCCAAGATGCAGTTTTTATGGCTTAAAAAAAATTTCTTTCATTTTTTTGCACTTGGAGACTTGTCAAAAAAGGCTTGCTTCATTAACCAAAATTTAGTATAATAAGAGCTAGGTTATATAGGAGAATATAACGAAAAGGAAGTAAACACCATGTGTCAAGAACCAAGACATAGTTTGCTTT
>CASFJL010000021.1 GCA_949295005.1 uncultured Pseudomonadota bacterium
CATTTTGTAGGATTGCATAAAAATCGCTTATACTTTCTTTAATATTTGTAACATTTTAACTTTGGCAATATTTGTAACATTTTAACTTTGGAATAACAATCTATTTTCTTAAAAACTTTTTTCATCAAAGTAGAAAAGGGATAGTCGGAAAGTTTATCTATAGGGGTGAAAAAGCCGTCAAAATCGGGATGCTCTTCTTCAATTAAACAGATTTGCAGATTGAGTTTGATATGGGTGAAAATATGGGTGACGCTTTTTTCTGTTTCAACCACTTTTTTATCGGTAAACAACTTTCCTTCGTCGCACCACGGAAGCTCATATAATCCCGATAACAAACCTTTCTCCGTGCGCTTGCGGATGAAAATTTCTTGTTTTTTGTTTCTAATGATATAAACAAATCCAAACTTTTCTTTTTTGCCGATTTTGGTTTTGTTGGGAATTTGTTCAATATTTTCTTTGCCTTTGGATGCACAAAAATTTTGCCATGGACAGAGTAAACACTGTGGTTTTTTGGGAGTGCAAACCATGGCACCCAAGTCCATAATTGCCGAGGCATAGTCGGCCGGATGTTCTAAACTTTGTAATTCAAGTGCTTTTTTTCTGATTTCCGGCATAATCTTTTCAACCGGCTCAAGCCAGCCGAACATACGGCAAATGATGCGGATGACGTTGCCGTCTATCACCGGTTCCGGCTGATTGAAGGCTAAAGACAAAAAACTTGCAACAGTATATTCGCCAATACCTTTGAGCTTTAAGACATCATTTTTCTTTTTAGGGAAAATACCGCCAAAGTCATTCATAATGATTTGAGCTGTTTTATGCAGAGATTTTGCTCTGGTGTAATATCCGAGCCCTTGCCAATAAGCATAAACTTCTTCTTCAGTTGCTTGAGCTAAAGTTTGAATATTGGGAAAACGCTCCATAAAACGTGCAAAATAGGGTATCACCGTTTTAACGGTGGTTTGCTGGAGCATAAATTCCGAAACCAAAATGACATAAGGGTCGGGATGGGCGCCGCCTTTAATCCGCCAGGGCAAATCGCGCCCATATGTTTGATACCATTCTAACAGTAAGTCAGATAATTTTGTTTTATTCATCCTATTTCTTTAATAAATTGGTTATTTCTATTGGAAATAATGCAATTGTCTGAGAAGGAGAGGTGGAAATATCTTTAATTGTTTGTAATGTTTTTAATTGCATGGTTACTGAACTTTTTTCTAAAGTTTCAGCTGCTTCCAACATTTTTTGCGCAGATTCAACTTCACCTTGAGCTGCAATAATCATAGCGCGACGGTTTCTTTCTGCTTCTGCTTGTTTGGCCATAGCTCGCTTCATATCCTCAGGTAATTCTATCTCTTGAACATTAATTGCTTCAATATCAATGCCCCATTTGTCAGTGGCCATATCAACAATGTTTTTGATTTCTTCACCAATACGTTTTCTTTCAGATAAAACAGTATCCAAATCATTGGTGCCAATTACGTCTTTCAAAGCCGATTGGCTTTGTTGGATAACAGCTGTGATGTAATCAGAAATTTGAATGACAGCATTTTCCGGATTTTTAACCTTAAAATAAACAACAGCATTGATATTTACCGGAATATTGTCTTTGGTCATGACTTCTTGTTTGGGAACATCTACCGTCATGATACGCATGTCTATCTTTTGCATTGTCTGTATTATGGGTAAAAACCATCTTAATCCGGGTTCTTTTGTGCTGGTGTATCTTCCCAATGTAAAAATAATGCCTTTTTCATATTGCATTACAATCCGTAATCCCGGAATGATGATGAAAAAAATTATAAGTATTGTCAAAGTCATGAGCATTTCATCCATGATTTTTTCCTTTTTTTTGTTTATTTGTGCAAGGTGCAATTTATATTATTAAGTTTTTTTCCTCCAATACAATTTCTGAGTTTAAAATTCTTAGAAAATCCATCAGCCTAATTGTATTAAGTTCTTTTCCTAAATAAATTTTTGCTATTTCCAGTGCAAGCTGAGTATGCAAATAGAAGAGTTTATTATTGTCAGAATACGCTAAATCTCTTGATAGTTCCTTATATTTTTTGACTATTGATAGTTCTTTATCTGAAATAATTTTACATTGATATGTGATTAAATTAGGTGTAGGATGCTTTTGTATCCACACTACATTTTTTCCATATTTTTCTTTGATGAAGTATGATAAAGCTTTTTTATATTGTATCAGTGGTGCCCCGTATATTCTCTTGTGGGTCAGATATTCTATGTTATCGTTATTGCAAACGGACAACCAAAAATCTTTATTCATTCCTTGTTGATAGATGTAAAAGTGATTTAATGGCGATGTGTCTATAAATTGAATGCCCTTTTTTGCAAAAATATTTTTACTAAAAGGTCTGCCAAATGCTTCTTTAAAAGCATAATCAATTATATATTTTTTGTCTTTGTCTAAAAAATGTAAGCCTCGTTTTATATCAGTATAATTTTCACCACTAAAGTTCTGATAGTTTATTTGTTTTTTTAATGGTAAAAATGCTAAAATTGAAAATATTATTAGATATGCAATTATCTGATATTTTTTGTTATTTACGTAATCTTGAAATGCAAATTTCAGTTCTACAAAAAAAGTGGAAAATACAAAAATATACCATACTCTATATGGGGTATCTCTAAACATAGAGTTTAAGCCAACTATTATTAAGAAAAAGCAAAGAGCAAAATATAAACTTATTCTTTTTTTGGTCACTAATGCTAATACAATAAATAAAATAAGAAAGTTATTGAAATTAAGTCGATAGTCTCCAACACGAAAGCTAGGCATTTTGGTATCTTTTATTGAAACCAAAGGTGATAATTTTTGAGATACTTTTTTTAAATTTGAGGCCGAATATATTTCAGGATCACCTAAATATATTGCAGCTAGAAGCATTCTATAATCTGCTTTGGAAAAAGAAAAATCTTTTTGTGATATTTCATCTAATTTATCTTCCAGATTAAGCCACATTTCGGAAGGGTGATTCCACGCATCAGTATTATCTTGGATACTTACGCGAGCAATATTTTTTTGTATTCCTTCATTCCAAATTGGGTCTTTTTTTATTAATGCTTCATTATATAAATAGGTCGTTAATGCGATGCAAACGCCTATTAATGGAATTAAACTTTGCAGCAATAGTGTCTTTATTTTTTTATACGGTAAAAATGGTAGTAGTAATAAACCGGTATAAAAAGCGCCTATCCAACAGGAGTGTGAGCGAATCAATGTGCCAAAAAATAATGCAAGAATGCAATATAATCCACATAATATATTATAAAGTGTTTTTTTATAATAATTATCAACTATTATAAAAAACGCAAAGGCCGATGATACTCCTAATATTCCTGAGGTGATTGTAAATTGTGGTGAAAGAAGTGCAATCGCAGCTACATTTGATGCTACAATCAAAGATAAAACTTTATATAAATTTGATTTGATTGTAAAATTTTTTCCCAGAAAAAGTGTCGAGACGTAAATTGATATAATGACAAATAAGGTTTGAAATAAGTCATACCAAGATAATTTAGGACATACGGAGTAAAAAAATTTTAAAATATTACCATAAATAACTGTCATATACATCGAAAAGTTTGATGGTGCGTGTTGTATGCCCCCCGCACTTCCTTCAAGGACTACTCGCATATCCCAATCATCACTTGATTGATACATTGAATTGTATAAAAGAGCTATTATGCAACCATATATTATGGGGATAATGTCAAATAGTTTTTTGTTCTTTAACGGATTTAAATAGTTTTGTAACCAAAAAATTATTTGTTGCTTATATAAATTCATCTTAACCTCGGCTTGTTATAAAAATGCCTAATATGATAAAGAAAACACCAAGAATTTTGTAAATATTTATGCACTCACCTAAAAGTAGGACTGAAAATAATAAGACCAATACAAATCCCAGACTTGTGAATGGGTAGGCGTAACTGATCTCTAATTTTGTCATCGTTGCCATCCAGAATAGCCCTGAAGCGAAAGTGGCAACTAATCCCGTAAAGATGAATGGATCAAAAATTAGGTGTAATAAAAAGGATAATTTATCGGCTAAATTTTCAGGAAGTGATAAGCCTGAAAATTTATCGGTTATTCTCCACTTAATCAAAATTTGTGAGAATACAGTAAGTATGATTGTTAATGCCAAATAAATATGTGCTAATATATTTCCAGACATGTTATTTCCGACAAATTGAAATTGTGTGATTGTAAGGAACTCTTAAAATATCGTTTCTGACAACGAAAGTTGATGATCCATTAAAATTACTGCTTACGATTTTTTCTAAATCTTGTGCAAATCTAACATATTCTCCTCTATCATTTTTAGCTAAAGTTCTTGCTATGATGTTTTGTTTTTCTACAAAACAGGGGTCAATGGCAAAAAATGTGCCTCCTTTTTTTAAAGCTTTATTAGCCAGATTGAGGAGATCAATAGTTTCTTTGTCAGATAAATGATGAATTACGCCTGTTGCCAAAACGAAATCAAAATATTCACATAAGTTTTTATCTAATTGTTTTTCCGAAACAATTTCTGCTGATAAATGAATGTTTGGATAAGGGTATTTTTTCTTTGCTTCTTGTATATATTTTTCTGACATATCAAATCCATAATATTCGCAATCTTTGGGAAGAAGCGATACAATCTCTGCCGGACCACATCCAATATCTAATATTTTTGCTCCGGGTTGAATATTTAGATATTCTTTGAGAACGTTTTTGTTTTTAGTAATTAATTTTTGGAAAATTGTATATATTTCAGCAGATCCCATAATTAACTCTTTAATGCTTTTCATTTTTCCTCCTTGATATTTATGATGTTTTTGGTTACATATAGCGGGCGGCCGTGTGTTTCTTGAAAAACGGTTGCCAAATACAAGCTCATAATCGCTAATATAAAGAATATCATTGAGCTGATTATCGCTATCAGTAACATTATGCTTGCATAGCCGGCTATGGTATAATGCCCGCTGTAGTAATTATACAATACTATTCCGGCTAAAACTAATGCGCCCAAAATGCACAACCCGCAAAATATTATGCTTAAATATAAAGGTTTTACTGAAATTTGTAATAAAATTCTGAAAGCGTGTTTTAGAGATTTCCAAAATGTATAACCAGATTCTCCGGCATATCTTTTTTCAGCTTCAACCGGAACAAATGCCATTTCAAAACCGCTCCATTGTACCATGGAAAAATAATTTCTGTTCTTTTCTTTCAGTTTCCTTATTGCCATAACAACTTTGTGCGTGATGATTGAAAAATTTCCAACGTCTTTGTGGCAAATAAATTCTTTGTCAACCAAATGATTCATAACAAACTTAAACGCATTTGAATAAAATTTTTTCAAAAATCCTTCTTTGCGTTTTTTTCTATCACTGAAAATAACTTCTTTTCCTGATTCTTTTAATTTTTCTAGAAGTAAAGGGATTTTACTTGGCGGGTCTTGCAAATCACAATCCATAACAACCACATATTCTCCTTTTGCATAATCCAGCCCGGCTGATATGGCGATGTGCTGACCAAAATTTCTGGATAAATCTATTAGCTTTACCCGTTTGTCTTTTTGTGCTAATGCGGCTATTTTTGTTGAACTTCTTGTCGGGTCTGCGTCATTAACCATGATTATTTCAAAATCATTTGTAATTTTGCTTAAATTTTCAACAAGTTGTTTGTATAATTCATCAACAATATCAACAGCATTGTATATTGGTGTTACAACGGAAATATATGGCATTTATTGTACCTCTATTCTTCTTGATAATTCTCTAATTAAATCATATCCGTCCCAGATTAAAGAAAATTCCATGGATTTTCCACAAGGTACAACCCTATCTATTCCTTCCGGACGATACTCTTGTATAAATTTTTGTATCTTTTCTTGAGTAATGCCATAATAGGTTATGGTTTGGCATTTGTTGGCACATAATGGATATATTTCTGAAATATCTTGAGCTCTATATTCAAAAAAGAATCCACTGTTGTATTTATATTCCATTAAATCATTATCCAATGTTGATAATTGTATTCTCATAATCAAGTTATCTTGTTGCGGAACTAAATTAACTTCTTTGTTTGATGCCAACGCATAAAATGCTGCCAATTTTCCGACGGCTTGTACTGCTTGTAACTGATATTTTTCTGCTACAAACTTATGAACTTCCGTCCAAAAATGATCTTGTGCTTCCTTATATTTTTCTCCAAGCCAAATAATGATTCTGGGTGATGTGCAAGCATTTTGATCTGAAAAAAATGTATCATTATAAAAATCTTGAACCAATTTTTTTATGTTTTGTGTGGCTAAAACAGCTTCACTGTCAAAAAGCGCAAAAGAATATCTGTCTGCAAATGTGATTTCATTTGCTCTTGGTGGTAATTCAGATGCTCTGATGTGTTTGATTGTTTCATCTCCTCCCCAGATGATGCGAGAAGCGCATAGCGAAGAAAAATAGTCTGTAATCTCTTTGGTGGATTGATATCTAACCATAATTACAAACGGTTTCATTTCCGGCATTTTTATCAAAGCTTCGTTTATTGCTTGGCATATAATATTGACTTGTTCAAAGTCTTTAGCCGGTAAACGAACAATATTTTTATTTCCGGCTAATAAACCGGCGGCAAAACTAAATGCAAAATTAACCGGAACATTGGAGGGTGTGCTGTGAAAGGAAATTCCTTTACCCAAACGCAATTTTTCATTCATGTATTGTTCTTTTTCTTTTAACAGAGCTGCTTTTCTGCACCAAAAGGCAAAAGTGATTACATCTGAAAAATTTTTTCCTGTTTTTAACAGGGTTGATGATATTAAATTTAAAAATTCTATGGCTTGCTCTGAAAATATTGGCAAACAAGGTGTTTTTTGCATATCTTCCAACAATTCATATGTACCGATAGCAAATGTTAAATTATTAAAATTTTGCGGCATAAGTATCACTACATCCTCTGATTTCTGCATTTTTTAATCTTCCTAATATTTTGAAATATTTACCTTTTCTACCACAAGGGCAATCATCTTCACCTAGAATCATTCCTTCATCTTCCGTTAAGAGAGAATGTCCGGGGTATGATTCCGGAAGTAACGAAACAACTTGAATAATGCCGGTTTCTTGCTTGAAGCAAACTGAAAAATCTTTCGGATTTCTGATAATGATATCTGAAAAATTAGAGGCATGAAGATGTCCATGTTCACACTGCATATAAACGCATCCGGTTTGTTCTACCATACCGTAATAATCATGAATATCAGACAAACCGCAGACATCTGTCAATCTTCTTTTAAATTCTTCCGGAGATACGGCTTCTGAAATTAGCTTTTTCCAGCCTCCGCCATGGATTAATATACCTTGCGATAAGTCTATTTTCTTGGTTGATTTTAAAAGCTCTTTATAGAAATGTTGCCAAATCATAAAGGTAAAGCCAAATAACAAAATTTTTTGTCCTTGATGGCGTGACAAAAAATCTTCAATAGCCTTAAAATCAATTTCCATATCATCATTTAAAGCATAGGTTCTATCTGCTCCAAAAATTGAAAAACCTAAAATACCGGCTCCTCTGGCAGAAAACATTAATCTGTTTTTTATGACCGACGGACTATCTATAATTAACATTGGCATTCTTAATGCTCCCGTGAAGGAAGATACTATTTTTACCAAAGTCTTTTGTTGTTTTGCCGCTGTTTCTTTATCTAAAAAAATTTTTGATACGGCTTGCCCCGTGGTTCCTGATGATGTCATGGTTTTAAAAATTTCAGAAGAGGGAATGCTTCTTAATTCTAAATTCTTAAATAAACTGACCGGAAGAAATGGTAAATCTTCATATGTTTTTACATTTTCTGCTTTGTAATTTATGCCTTTTAACATATTATCATAAGCCTGACAATGTTGCCGATGAAATTCGGTTAAATTTTTTAATTCTTCTGTCAGAAGTTTGGTCTTTTCTACTTTATCCAAGCTGTATGGATCAAGTTCTAACAAATCAGCAAACTTTGTCATAAAATTTCTCCAATTCCTTATACATTGTTTTTCCTACTTCATTTTTGGGAATTTGAGCCAAAAATTTTACATGAAATGCTATAGGATTAAGTTTTGTTTTTTCTGCCAAATATTTTCTGATATCTGGACATAAGTCCGGATTGGTCACAAAAACATAAAGTTCATCATCTTTGCCTGAACAAGCGCATTCTATATCGGTATATTTTGATTTAATTAAGCGCTCTGTTTCATCTAAGCCAACTCGGTTTCCAAAAATTTTTAAAAATCTTTTTTTTCGGCCAACGACATAAAAATAACCGTCTTTATCAAATTTTGCCATATCTCCGGTATGTAATATGCCATGACGTTCATCAGGTTTGGCTAAGTCTTCTCCCGAGATGGCATAACCTAATGTGACGTTATCTCCATAATAGACAAGTTCTCCGACGGTTTCTTCCTTATTGATTATTTGATCATTTTCATCATGCAGTTCAAAACGACCTCCGGGAATAACAATTCCCATCGAGCCACATTTCTTTAATGACATTTCTGATGGTAAATATGCCATACGTGCCGTAGCCTCTGCTTGTCCATACATTACAACAAATTCTTTGCCTTCTTTTTGTGCATATTCTGCAAATTTTTGATGCAATTCCGGCTGTAATTTGCCTCCGGCTTGTGTCATTGTTTTTAAATCCGGCAGTTTCCTTCTAAAAAACATTAATTTGTTTAACATTTCATAGGTATAAGGAACACCTCCAAATGATGTTGCATGCGCTTGAGTCATAAAATCCCAAAATTCTCTTTGCATTAGGGTTTTGTTTGTTAATAAAAGAGTAGCGCCAACCATTAGGTGAGAATTAATAATGGATAACCCATAAGTGTAATTCATTGGTAAGGTTGTAATTGGCCTTTCTGAAGAATTTAGATGCAAATATTTAACTATGGCATGCGTGTTGGAAATTAAATTTTTATAGCTTTGGCGCACAAATTTAGGCGAACCTGTGGAACCTGATGTTGTGAGCAATAAAGCCAAATCTTCATACAACGGATATTCATGTTGAAAGCTTGTTTTTACTAATGCGTAACCACATTCTTCATATGTTGTTTTGCCGCAAAATTCAAAAGCTTTTTCACTCGGAACCCATAAATAATCCGGTTTATATGTCTCAATAAAATGGTTTAACAATTCTTTGTCAATATGGTCATCTATCATTAAAGTCACGTGTTTTTCTTGAATACAGGTCACATAGCCGACCAATGCTCCTAAACAATTAGAGCATAAATTGAATATAAGGCAACGTGACGGTATGTTCTTTGCCAAATTATCACGAAATTGTGATAATTGAGCATATGTGACGGAATTTGAATTTTCTTCAATTACGGCGGTGTTTTTTGCAAAAGGTTCAAAGTTCCACATTATATTGCATCCTTTAGAATATTTCCCAATCTTTCAGATTTTCCGTGTCCGGGATAAACAACCAAATTCGGGTTTAATGATTTTAAAAAAGGTAATGATATGTTTTTGTAGTCTTTACTGCTTCCTCCCGGAAAACGCGTAATAACAGGATATTCTGCAAGCAGACTGTCTCCGGTGAATAAGACTTTGTTATTGAGTAAAATACAGCAGCTACCTTGAGAGTGTCCGGGAATATGATGAAAAGACAAATGTTCTCCTTGCCAATCATAGTTAAAATTTTTATCAAATGTAATATCTGTTTGGCAGGTATAATCTTTAAATGATTCTAAAAATCTTTGTTCGGTGTTTGTGCCGTTTTTTTCATCTTGAACAGCTAAAACAAAAGCTATTAAGGTGGGGCGATTGTTTTTTGAATTTGCAATGGCTTCAGCGCATTTTTGCTGACAAATTAGTTTTAATTTATATTTTGTTGATAAAACAGGAATACCGTTTGTGTGATCCGGATGCTCATGCGTCAATACCACGGTAATTTCTTTTACTTTGTTTTTATCCAGAAAATTTAATAAATCCACGTTGTTGTGAGGGTCAATAATCAAAGCCTGATGATTTTTTATCAAAACATACATATTTGCTTTGATTTCAGCTGAAGTAAAGCACATCAGACTTTGATTATCAGACACAAATGACATTAGCAATAATCCTTAAAACTCAATGTCATATTTAGCCAAGATTTCTTTACCTTTTTCATAAGAGCTTAAGTCAATGATGTCTTCAGGTTCCATCATGATATCAAAAGCACTTTCAAGAGCAGCGATAAGCCCCATATGTCCAACGGAATCCCATGCTTCTATTTCTTGATATTTTAAATTTTTGGCGGTTTGTTCATCAACTTCAAAAGTTTCAACAAAAGCATTGGTGTATTTATCTATATTTGACATTATTTTTTCTCCATTTTATTAAATTGATCCACCATCTACACGAATAACTTGTCCCGTTACAAAAGAGGCATCGTCAGATGATAAAAAATATACAACATTGGCAATTTCTTCAGGGTTTGCTTTCCTTTTCATTGCACAATTTTTTAATAAGTTTCCTCCAGATTTATTTTCAAAACTGGCTATCATGTCTGTTTGTGTTGCTCCGGGAGCAACAACATTGACGCGAATTCCCCATTGAGCCATTTCTGAAGATAGGGCTTTGGAAAATCCTATAACTGCGGCCTTACTGGCTCCATAAGCACAATGAGCGGGATAGGCGTCAATCCCGCCAATTGAAGACATATTTATAATTGCGCCGGATTTTTGTCTCATCATAATTTTTAAGACTAATTGAGTCAATGTCATTAATGCAAAGACATTAACTTCAAATACTTCTCTGATTTTTTGTTCCGGAGTGAGTTGAAATAAATCAACAAACGCTATTCCGGCATTGTTTACCAAAACATCAATTTTCTTTTTAGAATTCCATATTTGTTTAAAGCCATTTTTTATGGAATTTGATGAGGTTAAATCAAAATATACGGGTTCTATCCATACATTATTTTCTTCTGCAATTTTCTTTAATTCATCCTCAAATTCTTGATTTTGAGTTCGTGCACAGGCCCATATATTACAACCTTCTTTAGCAAACTTTTTTAAAATTTCCTTACCAATACCGCGATTTGCTCCGGTAATTATTACATTTTTCTCCATATATATACCTTTCAATCCATTGCTATTATGCGTGACATTGCTTCTACCATATTCAGTCCATCCCAATAGATAGATATATCCATTGTGTGTCCTAAAGATATAATTCTATCTCCTCCTCTTGTCCCATTATTCTCTATAATGGATTTTATATCTTCTTTGTTAACCCCTAAGTATGATATAGTTTGACATGGCTTGGTTAATATGGGAACAATATCTTGTAAATTTTTTGTGTCATATTCATAGAACAAACCACCACTTTCCTTAAAAATCATTAAATCTTCAGTAAGTTTTTCTAGGGCTACTCTCACAATACGATTTGATGTTCCGATTTTTGTTGCGTGGATTCCCTTAGCGGCTAATCTACATACGGCATCAAATTTATCAATGACTTTTATTATTGGTAATTCATATTCTTTTTGGGCTAAAGCTAAAAATGCTGACCAAAACTGTTCTTTTGCTGCTTCAATGTTGTTGCCGGTCCAAACAATTAATCTGGGTGAACTACAAGCATTCTGATCCGTGTAAAGCGTATCAATATAGAAATTTTTAGCAATAACATTAGCGTCTTGTGTTAAATAAAAATCGGAATCTATAATTGCTAAAGAATGTCTGTCTGCAAAACAATATTCTATTGACCTAGGTGGAAGTTGAAATTTTCTAATCTCACTAATTGTTTGATCTCCCCCCCAAATAAGACGAACGTCACATATTGAAGATAACATTTCGGTGATTTTTTCATCATGTGGATATCTTATAACTTGAATATAAGGTTCCATTTGGGGATGTTTTGTCTTAACAACTTTATTGATGGCATCACATATAATATCTACTTGTGTAAAATTTTTGTTAGATACACGTATTATATTAATATTACCGGCTAATAAGCCATCTGTAAATGTAACCGCAAAATTTACAGGGACATTAGATGGTGCTATATGAAAAGCTATTCCTCGTCCCAAACGATTTTGTGTGTTTTGTGTTTGTTTTAAATTTATCAAAGATGATTTTCTTATAAAAAATGCATAAGAAACAACATCCGGATAATTTTTGGATCTAGAATCTTTTAAAATTTCGTTGGATAAGTCTGCCAAAAAAGATAATACCTCGTCAGAAAAAACGGGGAGAACTTTTATTGAGGAAATTTTTTCCAAACATTCTAAATTTCCGGTTAAAAATGTTATGTTATTAAAATTTTGCTGCATAGGTATCACTACATCCTCTCAATTCTGCTTGTTTAATTCTGCCAAGAACTTGAACATATTTTCCTTTACGTCCACAGGGGCAATCATCTTCACCAAGAATAATTCCTTCGTCTTCTGTTAATATAGAATGACCGGGATAGGATCTGGCTAATGAAGAAACAACTTGAATAATGCCTTTTTCTCCAATTTTGCATGGAGAAAAATCTTCCGGATTGCGTGGTATAAAGTCAGAATAAATACTGGCATGCAAGTGTCCATGTTCACATTCTGCATATATACATCCGGTTTGTTCGGCCATTCCATAATGGTCTAAAAAATGTGTAATTCCGCATATATCTCCAAAAGCTTTTTTAAAATCTTGACGAGATATTTTTTCTGCTTCAAATTTTTTCCAACCACCGCTTTGAATGATGTATGCCTTGCTCATATCATAACGCTTGTCCATTTTTAATAGTTCTTTATAGAAGTGTTGCCAAAGTAAAAAGGTAAAACCAAAAATTAAAAAATCTTTACCTTGGTTTTCTTCTAAAAATTCTTCTACAACTTTTTTATTTAATGTCATATCATCATTTAGGGCATATGTATATTTTGTTGCTATAACATTCAACGCTATGATGGCAGCTCCTCTTGCCGTAAAAAGTTTTCTATCTTTTATTATTGCAGGCGAATCGATGACCAACATCGGAAGTCTCTTTTTCCCGATAAAGTCTGATAAAATTCTAATTAAAACTTTTTGTTGCAGAAGCGCGGTTTCTTGATTGAGATAAATTTTTGAAACGGCTTGCCCCGTGGTTCCTGATGATGTGATTGTTTTAAATATTTCACTGTCCGGAATGCTTTTTAATTGCAGTTCTTTAAATAATCTGACCGGAATAAAAGGAATGTCTGTAATATGATTAATTCTTTCTTTGTTGTAGCCTAAAGTATCCAAAATTGCATGGTATTCCGGACAGTTATTATAATGAAAGTCTGTCATTTCCGCTAACTCATTTCTTAACAGAATTTCTTTATCTGTTTTGGTTAGAGAATATGGGGCAAGTGCATGAAAATCATTTATCATTTTCTAATTCCTTTATAACTCTGTCTGCTATTTTTTCAGGGGTTAGTCCACATTCTTTAAGCATAAAATCTCGTTTACCAAGAATATGTTCTTTTTCTTCTACTCCCATAAAAATCTGTTTTGGAAAACTTTTTTGTTGAATACCAAATTCTGCAATGGCACTCCCTAATCCACCTATAATACTGTGCTCTTCAATCGAGACAATTAATTCAAAATTACTAAGTGTTTTTAAATAGTCCTTATCTATAGGTTTTATTGTATGAAAATTGGTTACGGCCACAGAAATTCCGGTTTGTTCTTCTATGATTTTTGCTGCTTTTAAGGCATTGGCAACAAGATTAAAGCCGGTTGCGGCTAATAATATTTTGCTTCCTTCTTTTAAGACTTTTGCTTTGCCGATTTGAAAATCATAATCTTGCGTGTATACTATTGGAATATTTGTACTTCCACAAAAACGAATATACGCTGGGTTATCGGTTTTTGATACTTCCAACATAATCTTAATAGCTTCTGTACAGTCGGCAGGTGAAAATATTTGCATATTGGGAATAGAACGCATCAGTGCAATATCACTTATTGCTAATAACGCATTTCCCGATAATCCTGCACTTAAACCGGCTGCTGAGCCTATTGCTTTAACATTTAGATTCATATTACCTAAACAATGGCGGATTTGATCGGCACAGCGATAAGTCATAAAAGGTGCATACGTTGTCATAAATATTTGGTAGCCAGACATTGCCAGTCCAGCAGCAACACCTACCATGTTTTGTTCTGCAATGCCAAAATTGTAAAAACAATTTGGATATTTTGATTGTGTTCTCATCATACCAGAATAACGAGCCAAATCTGCCGTTAATGCTAAAACATTCTCTTTTTTAGTAATGATTTCAGGAAAGGCAATACTCCATATACATGGATTAACGCCCATTATTGACCACATTCTAAAATTTTGTGTATTAAACTCTACCATAAATTCCTTCTTTCATTGCATTTATAACAAAATTATAGTCCTCTTGTGATAAAGAAGCATGATGAGATTCTGCTTTATTTTCTAAGCTTGGAATTCCATGTGCTTTAATGGTATGAGCTATAATTGCTAATGGTTTGTTGTGTGGCTCTTTTTTCAGAGCATGAAGAAGTTCATTGATATTATGTCCGCTGCAAGAGATTACTTCCCAGCCAAAAGCTTCTAATTTCTTTTCAATCGGGGAAATTGACATGACATTATCATTATTTCCGTCAAATTGCATGTTGTTATAATCTATAATAGCTACAAGGTTATCTAGCTTAAATTGTGCAGCGGCCATAAAAGCTTCCCAGACGGATCCTTCGTTACACTCTCCATCACCTAATAAAACATAAGTTTTATATGAGAGCTTTTTCTTTTTTGCGGCTAATGCCATACCGATACCTAAAGATAATCCCATTCCAAGACTACCCCCAGAAAATTCTAAGCCAATTTGTGGATTTTCCGGATGCCCAGCTAGTAATCCTCCATTTTCATGAAATGAATTAATTTCTTGAGCTGAGATAAAACCTCTATGCATTAAAGATGCAAAATGGGGTAGAATACAGTGTGTCTTACTTGGAATAAAACGATCTCTGTTTTCATTTAAGGGGTCTTGTGCGTTAATATTTAAAATTTTTCCATATAAAACGGCAAAAATTTCTATACATGAAAAACCTCCTCCAATATGACACCCTTCTTTTCCTGAAGAAAGAGCCATATCAAGAGCAGTCTTCCGTATTTTATTGGAAAAAATTTCTAATTCTTCCAGCTCTGTCATTATGGGCGCCCTCCGTCTACACTTAAAATATGTCCTGTTATAAATGAGGCTTTTTCAGATGCTAAGAAAAGTACTGCATCTGCTATTTCTGATACATCGGCCATTCTTTTTAATGCTGTTTGATTGATTGTTATGGTCAATTCTTCTTCAGATTTATACATGCCCATATCTGTCTTCGTTAATCCGGGAGCAATTGCATTAACTCTAATACCATAAGGAGCTAATTCTTTTGCGGCACAGCGGGTTGCCCATATTAAGGCTGCTTTTGATGAGCCATATGCTAAGTAGCCTGGATTTGTTTCAATTCCGCCAACTGAGGCCATATTGATAATAACGCCTCCTTTCTGACGAATCATTAATTTTGATATCTGTTGCATCATTAAAATTTGAGAGAAGAAATTGATTTGAAATACTTCTTTTAATTTTGATATAGGTGTCATATTCATTAAACCGCCAAATGCAACTCCGGCATTATTAATTAAAATATCAATTTTGGTTTTTTGTGAACTGATTTTCTTTATGGCATTCTTTATTTCATCTTCATTTGATAAATCAAAATAAATAGTATCAATTTTTACAGAGTAATGTTCGGCCAAGTTTTGCATATCTGTTTCAAAATTGACATTTTCTTTTCTTGCATGGGCAATTATATTTGAACCTTCAGCTGCAAAAGCTTCAACAAGAGCTCTGCCTATTCCTCTATTCGCTCCTGTAATTAAGACTGTCTTTCCTTTAAGCATTATTTTCTCCCTTAAAGTAGGAAATCCATTTATGGATTTTTTCTTGTCTTGTCGGTAAATGGGTTGGAATTTTTAAAAATTGTATACCGCCATTGTATGCGTTGGCAAAATTTATAACGCAAGATCCCCATGATAAACCTACGCCAAAAGTTACCAGCATTATCTTTTGTACATCTTTATTTTGTAGTTGATCACAGATAGAGGAAACTACAGATGCTGCTCCACAATTTGCATATTTTCTAAAGGTTTCACCAGATGTTTTGTTTGCAGGAATTTTTGCATGCTGCGCAATAGTTTTTACAATTTGTCCATTTGCTTGATGCATAGGAAAGTAATCAATATCATCGATTGATAAATTCGAGTAAGTTAACAAATCAGAAATACTTTTGGGAGCGACATACATAGTAAATTGAAAAATATCAAATCCCTTTAATATTTCATCCCATAAATGCCAAACATTTCCATTAGAATCGGTTATTTCAATATTTGCAATATCATTTCTTATGGGTAAATGAACACCTGTGGCCGGTGTAATGATTTTATCCCAATCTTTGCCTCTTGTTCCTGTTTGAAACCATGATTGTGTTTCTTGTTCCGAATATTCTACCAAAGTTGCGGAACCGGCATCACTATATAGCATATTGGAATTACGATTTCTGATATCGGAGTGAATACTATTCATATCTCCGGCTAAGACCAAACACTTTTTCATAATGCCATTTTCGATGAAAGAATAGGCGGTTAATAAGGCATGTACATATGCTGAACAAGATAAACCGCCAATATCAAAGCAAGTACAATTTTCTGGTAATCCTAGCCTTCCTTGTATAATACAGGCATCTGCCGGAGAGGCAAATTCATGACAATTTGATGCAACTATTATGCCATCTATTTCATCTTTGTTGCTGTGCATTTGATCAATAAGACGTTTGGCTGCTTCTTCACATAAATCTAAACATGTTAAACCTTCAGGTAAAACATATCTGTCTCCTAATCCCAGAATATTTTTATTTCGCTCTAGTTTTTTAGGATTATTATCATAAAAGCAAATTTCATCATCTATATGGATACAATTTTCGGGAAGTATTGTTAAAATCCCTGTAATTTTTGCATGCTTAAATGAAGCAAAAGCCATTTTATAATACTCCTCCCGAATCTATTATGTAATCTTGACCAGAAATAAATTTTGCTTTTTCTGACAACAAAAATACTACTAAATTAGCTACATCTTCAACTTCACCCCAGCCCAATGGGTATATATTTTTTTGTGTTTCTTCTGTAATACCGGTTAATTGGTAAAATTCTTGTAAAGTTAAAGGTGTTTTTATCATTGACGGCAGAATACAATTCATCCTTATGCCTTGATGAATAACTTCTTTTCCGATAGATTTGATTGTTGCACACAAACCGGCTTTAGTTCCGGAATATATAGGTTGTCCTTTAGCACAAACTTTTGCATCTATTGATGAAATATATACAAAGGAACTACCTTTTCCTATGTTGTTTCTTCTGTCAATTAAACCTTTTGTCATAAATATCGGCGCAAAATAATTGATGTTAAAAACTTCTTGTGCTTGCTTAAAATCTAAAGCTTGTAATGGGTATATCCCTGTAATTCCGGCGCAATATGCCATTCCCGAAAATTTTCCGTATTTTTCTTTCAATGACTTAACATAAGCCGGTAGACCATCAATATCTACCGTTAAATCTTTTTGTTCAAGAAACATGTTTTCAGGATATTTTGCTTTTTGTTTCAGTGCATTAAGTCTTTCTTCATTGCGTCCGATAGCTATAACACCGGCGCCCAACTCATTCAAAAGCAAAGCAACCCCTTCACCAATACCTGAAGAAGCACCCGTAACAATAAATTTCTGTTCTTGCTTAAAACTAATCATTTATAATCCTGCTTTTTTAGCAATATCACCAATAGTTTCCATGTTTTTATAATCTTTCATGGTGGTTTTAACATTAAAGTTCTTATCTAAAAAAGCCATTGTGGCCATGATAGATAAAGAATCCCATTCGGTTAAATCTGACAAAACTGTGTCCATCGTTAAATTATCTTCTGTTTGCAAAACATCTTGCATTTCATTTAAAAATTCTTCGCTTGTCATTATTTTTCTCCTTTATACATTTTTCTTAATACATATGTTTGCTTTTGTATTTTGTAATCAAAAGCCATATATAAACGCATAATTGCGGCGTTGTTTGAGGATATTGTTGTTTTTGTTTCCTTATATCCATCTCGGGACTGTGCTTCTAAATCAGCGTGCCACAAATAGCATCCCAACCCTTCATTTTTAAAAGGGGCAAATATTCCGCCTAAAATACCATGTACTACTTTTTTATTATTATCTAAAAAATCAACGCCATAGCCTATAATATCTTTATCTCTTTTATAGGCATATAAATGGAAACCATCTTTTTCACATAAATCCATAATCCAATTTTGATAGCGTTTACATGATGTTCCTGATGCGAGTAGGGAATCAAGATATATTCTATCTGTTGTAAACATATCCGGAGTAATTAAATTTACTATTTTCTCCCATTTTATTTTTTCTTTTGAAATTTCTTCTCTTATTAATGAAGTGTCATTCAATTCTAAAATTTCGGGTGCGGTATAATTTTCAAGGCTACGCCCAATATTAAATGAAACTTCCATAAAGCGAAAGCCTTCATCTTCCAAGGCATGTAGTGCGCGTAAATTTCCAACCGGCATTTTTATAACAACATATGAATTAGAAAAATTTTGCTCTCTAATTTGTTTTAATGTCGTTTCAAAATCTTTTAAGTCTTTGTTGTCCAGTGTTATTTCATAGGCGTCACAACCCAAATTCCGTTTTTCCCAGACAGCATTTATTATTTTCATTAACAAATTCCCTTTATTATCTCAATAAACTTATCTCTAACTATACTATTTTCATAAGTTTTCAACCAATAATTATAGTTTTTTGCTATAATTTCTTCTCTTTTGGCTTTATTATGCAATAATTCAATGATTCCTGCTTTCATATCTTCAATATTCTCAAACATATATGGATAATCAGCCATTTGATATTCATGAAATGAAAATTCGGGATTCATTGTATTTATTTTTACAACAGATGCAACCTTATTTCTCATTAAATCAATTTGTGTTAACGCAGAAGATACCGGAAAACTATCTATAAACACATCAGCGCATTGAAAGTATATATCAAACTCTTTTTGAAAAGGTATGACTATTAGACGAGATTCCTCTTCTTTATTGTTTTGAAAAATTTTATTAACTAATTTACTTTGTGGTTCTGTAAATTGTGAAATCAATACATGATATAAATTGGGTTCTTCTTTTAATAATGATTTTATCATTTCAAAATATGCGGATGCATTATCATTGTCAAAAAATTTATACGCATGACCGCCACTCATTGTTACAAAACATTTTTCCGGAATTCCCATTTGTTTTTTTAATTTGTTGAGTTGTTCTTTGGTGTAGTAAATTGTGGTGTCTTTAGGTAAAGATTGCAAAGGAATGATTTCACATTTCATTGCGTGCTTTTTGGTTAGAGCCTGTTGTCTTATGCTTTCTGAGCCTTCTAAAACCATATCAGCAAAGCTGATGCCTAAGCTTGGATAGTGAGAAGCGTGGTCGCAGTATATTATTTTTATTTGAGTATGTTTTTTTATAAGCGCAATTACAGCTGTTCCAAAAATGTCATCCGGATGAATATAAATCATTAGACATGATGGTTGAAAATCTATTATCTTATTGGCAAAATCTTTTGCTTTTTTCTTAAAATTAATAAAGTTGGAATCAATACCATAAATTTTTGTATATGGGGTTACGGCTGAGATAAAATTTGGAGCTGTTTTTAGAGTTTCACTCTTTTTGGTGAGAAAAAGCTCTGTCTTGTAAAAACCGCCCAAAGATATCATTAAATCTCGGATACATTTTGTGTGACCACCCATATCACAACAACAACTTGCCAAAAAAGCAATGTTTTGAGATAATAAAGGGGTGTTTTTAACAGAACAATTTGCTACTATAGATGCTATTTCTGCATCAAGTCCTCTCATGTCAAAATCTTTATTCTCACTGATTTTTTTTTGTAATTTTGTTAGTCGAGAGTTCACTTTACCAAGCGGAATTTTAAATAAATACAAATGTGTTCCGTCCGGTTTATCTTTTATTTTTAAGATTGTTAGACCACAAAATTTTAATTTATTATTTTTCCAATAAATTATTTTCATTATTTATTCCAAAAATTTTTGACAACGTTAATTACTTTATTTAAATCATCTTCACTTAAATCATAATACAAAGGAAGGCGAACCAATGTATCTGAAACTTTGTTTGTTATTTCCATTGAACCATATGTTTTGCAAAATTTTTGCCCTGATGGTGCTGAATGTAACGGAATGTAATGAAATGGTGCATAAATTCCATTCTCTTTTAAATATGATATAAATTGAGTTCTTGTCTCTAAGTCTTTAAAAAGCATATAAAACATGTGTGCGTTATTGGTTGCAAAATCAGGAATAATAGGACGTCTTATTTTTCCTTGTTTTTCTAAATCTGCAAATGCTTCATTATATTTATTCCATATTGCTTTGCGTTTTTCTTGTATTTTTTCGGATATTTCCAAAATAGAATATAAATAAGCTCCGATTAGATCACTGGGTAAATATGATGAACCTTTGTCTACCCATGTATATTTATCTACTTGTCCTCTGAAAAATTTGCTTCTGTTTGTGCCTTTTTCACGGATAATTTCGGCCCTCTCGGCTAATTTTTCATTGTTTGTGACGAATAATCCTCCTTCGCCTGACATAATATTTTTTGTTTCATGAAAAGAAAAACACCCCATATCGCCAATAGTTCCCAGAGGTTTTCCTTTATAATAGGAATCAAAAGCTTGGGCTGCGTCTTCTATAACGAGCAGATTATGTCTTTTAGCAATATCCATGATGGTATCCATTTCGCAAGCAACTCCGGCATAATGAACACAACAAATTGCTTTGGTTTTTGGCGTAATTGCATCTTCTATTTTTTTCTCATCAATATTCAAGGTATCAGGACGGATATCAACAAATACTGGAACTGCTCCTTGTAAAACAAAAGCATTGGCAGTGGAGCAAAAAGTATATGATGGCATAATAACTTCATCACCTTGCTGTAAATCAGCTAAAATTGCCGCAACTTCCAAAGCCGCCGTTCCTGAATGGACTAAAAGAGCCTCTTTGCAATTGAGTTTGTTTTTAAACCATTCATGACAAAGTTTTGTATATTTTCCATCTCCGGAAGTATGTGCACTTTCTAACACATCTTTTATAAAATCTATTGTTTTGTCGGTATATGTCGGAACATTAAAGTTTATAGTATTCATTTCCTTATTCCCTTTATTCTTTATCTGCTTGTTCTAGACAATCTCTTAAAATATTAAGATTGTTGTAACCATAGCGTGTTGTCGGTTCCAGAATTGCTCCTTCTGCCCATTCATTCCACGCATTTATATAAATATATTGTTCATTGTCATTATTATGTTGTTTTGTCCATTGTATTATGCCTTGTAACCAATTCCTAAAATCCTCTCCTTCTATATTAAAGCAAGTAGCGCTGGAATACAGCTTTCTTGGGGTGTTATCCCAAGAGGGAAATGCGGTTTTAAAAATTGTATAATCTTTTTCATATATATACTGTTTATCATTTATGTAAGATTTGATATCTAACACACTGAATTTTGCTTTTTTGCTAATTCTTTTTACTTTGATTGATGGGCAATATTTTTCTAGTTGATGTGGGGGAAATTCTATGACACCTTCGCAACCATATTCTTTGGGTTCATCAAAATAAAAAGCTGTTGATGCCATTATATAAAATCCATCAAAATTTTCTTTTTGGGCGAGTTCATTTAGTTTTTTTATAAATTTCAGAAATTTCTCTTTTTCAAATAATGAGGGCCTGTAAATCATAAGCAAAGGCTTATTATCAATTTTTTCATATCGTTCATCTTTGATAAAAGGTAAAATATCGGCAAAAAACTTTTCTGCATCATTTTCTTCTAATTTTTGCTCTAATATTATTTCTTTATTACCTCCATCCCATAATTTTGACCAGTTTTCATTCGCCCAGCAAAAATGAAACTTGAAATCAATATTTGATTTTAAAAAATATTCTAAAGGTTTTTCTAAAACTCTTTTTCCTGAAAACCAATAATAATAAAAACAAAATCCATATAATCCATATGCTTTGGCAATTTCTACCTGACGTTCCATTATTCCTGATTGTAACAAATTGTAAAAACCTAAATCATATGGAATTTTAGGCTGATAATGCCCTATAAATTGCGGAATTGTTTGTGCTACGTTTGTCCATTCCGTAAAACCTTTACCATAAGTTTCATCATTTTCTTTAATTGAATGAAATTGGGGTAAATAAAATGCAAAAGCTTTAATATCTCCTTTTTTGTGTGCTATTTCTTTTTGAGAAAAAGGAACAAATAAATTATGATTGTTTTTTAAATCATATAACCAATTTGCATATTCTTTTAAATTTACGGCTGAAAATTTTTGCTTATATGAAAATATTTCCAATCCAAATAAATATATTTTGTATTTGTTGTTTTGTCTTTTTATATTAAAAATATATGAAAATTTAGATACTGGAATTTTGCATATTTTTATTGTCGTTTTTCCAGATTTTGTCATTTTCTTTTGATAAAAAAATCTTTTGATATGTCTTAGAAAATAATATTCAAACGTCAGAAAACCCAGATATCTTTTAATAAAATTTTCTGTTCTATTGATATCTGTTAAAATCATATTATGAAGATAAACACTATAACCTAAGAACCTTTCAATAATATGAGCCAACTGCATAGAATGATCGGCATTTGGAGCCGGAAAATCTGCATCTGTTAACTGCAAATTTTTTAGTTCGGTAAAAATTTCTGCTCTTGCAATGAACATTGTGCCGGCAACAAAACGATACTTTAAGCAAGGAAAATTATGTTCTTTTACAAATTGTTGCAGTGCTTTCTGTGCTTTTTTGTCATAAAAATCTTTACCGACAATGACTTTATAATCATTTATCATTCCTATTTTTGAATTTGTTTCAAATGTTTGAATGCATTGGTTAAAAGTTTCTTTATTCTTTATAAATGAGAGCAGATTTTGTTTCCAATCATCTTTTTTTAAATTGCGAAAATAGGGTGGGGTATTGAAAGAACGTTTTGTATGCAACTTTACAACATAAGAATAATCTTCTAAATTAATCTTATTAAGTACCGACACAAACGGAGCTAGGTCATACCCAACATTTTTAACAATATCGATATGCGCTTTGGGGAAAGTGTTTTGAATATCTTGCTTGATATCTTTATGCTCTTCTACCATTGTGACAAACAAATCAAATGGGTAGGGCGCAATATTTCCTAGGCAAGATTTTAATTCTTCCCACAATTTGGGATAATAAATATGACAATGGACTAAAATTGGTTTCATTTCAAATACCACTCAATAGTTTTTACAATTCCGGTTTCAAAAGTTTCTTCAGCCTTCCAGCCGAGCTCTGTTTCTAATTTGGTTGCATCAATAGCATAGCGTCTATCATGTCCGGCTCTGTCTTGAACAAAGGTAATCAAATCGGCATACTTGCCTGATTTTTTTGGATGTTTTTTATCTAAAATATCACAAATTGTATGTACAATTTCTAGATTATTACGCTCATTTCTGCCACCGACATTATAGGTTTCTCCGGCTCTGCCCGTATGATAAATCAAATCAATGGCTTTGCAGTGATCCAACACATAGAGCCAATCTCTGATATTCTTACCATCTCCGTAAATCGGGATAGGCTTTTCTGCTAAACAATTACTGATAATCTTTGGAATAAGCTTTTCCGGATGCTGTTTGGGACCATAGTTATTTGAGCAATTAGATGTGGTTACATTCATTCCAAATGTATGGAAATAAGCTCTCACCAAAAAATCTGAACTGGCTTTGCTTGCAGAATATGGAGAATTTGGTGCATAAGCTGTTGTTTCTTCAAACAAGCCGGTATCACCGAGACTACCATAAACTTCATCAGTTGAAATATGGTGGAAACGGCATTTTTCATAACCTTCTTTATATAGGTTCGGGGCAATCATCCAATGTTTGCGTGCCGTTTCTATAAGATTAAATGTACCTAAAATATTGGTTTCGATAAATGGACGTGGTCCTGTGATTGAATTATCAACATGACTTTCGGCAGCAAAATGTATAATCCCTCTGATATCATATTGTGCAAAAAGCTTTTCTATAAATGCTACATCACATATATCTCCTTGAACAAAAGTATAATTGTCCATCGCATTGCATTCTTTTAGATTATCTAAATTTCCGGCATAAGTTAGCTTATCCAAATTAATGATATGATAATCCGGATGCTTTTGGCAAAAAAACGGTACAAAATTTGAACCGATAAATCCGGCGCCGCCGGTTATTAAAATATTTTTTTTCATAGAAAATAATCCTCATATACATTTTGCAAATAATCTTTATAGCTACCGGCTTTGAGCTCAGAGATAATTTTTTGCATTTGTTGATTATTTATAAATCCTCGGCGGTAAGCAATTTCTTCAATACAAGAAATTTTTAACCCTTGCCTTTTTTCAATGAGCTGAACATATAGTCCTGCATCTATCAAACTATCCGGAGTTCCGGCATCAAGCCATGCAGCTCCGCGCTTTAATTCACAAAATTTTAAGCGTTTTTCTTGTAGATACAGATTATTTAAATCCGTAATCTCCAATTCTCCGCGAGCTGAAGGTTTTAGACTACGTGCTTTTTTTACAACATCATTTTGATAAAAATATAATCCTACCGCTGCATAATTTGATTTTGGATTTTTGGGCTTTTCTTCTATTGAAACAACATTTCTATTGCTATCAAATTCTATTATGCCAAAACGCTCAGGATCAGGTACGTGATAACCAAAAATAATTGCTCCGGTGTTTTCTTTAACCTCTTCATTCAAACGGGCAAATTGGTCTCCCATGTAAAAAATATTATCTCCTAAAATCAAGCATACGTCGTCATCACCGATAAACTCTTCGCCAATTGTAAAAGCTTGGGCAATACCCTTAGGTTCATTTTGAATTTGATATTGTATTGAAAGTCCAATACGACTTCCATCTCCTAATAATTTTTGAATATTCGGCGTATCTTGAGGGGTAGAAATAATCAAAATCTCTCTAATTCCAAACAACATCAAGGTTGAAAGCGGATAATAAATCATTGGTTTGTCATAAACCGGCAATAGTTGTTTTGAAATTGCCATCGTTAACGGATATAGTCTACTCCCGCTCCCTCCGGCTAAAATTATCCCTTTCATCTTATTTAACTCCTTGTTTGATTTTCATCGGAATACCGTATTTTTTTGCAAAATCAAGAATCCAGATGAAATCTTTGTTCGTAAATTTTTTTAAAAGTCTTTTTTTTACAAAAAGACCTTTTTGTAAAAACTCTTTCCAATTTTGTACAGTTATATCTTTTTGAAATGGCAAGAATGTTTGTAAATCAAATCCTATTTTTCTGGCTAAACGAGACAACCCTTGCTCATATTTTACAATAACTTCTACTTTATTGGAAAGATGTGTTACACCGTTAATAAAAGATACAAATTCTCGATGTAAGAAGAATTTTCTTGAAAGAACAAACAGATACGATTGTATATGATGGCAGCCAATTTCATATATTTTGTCTTGTGTTATAAGATTTCCTCTGATGTTTCCTGTTAGGCCATAAAAATCGGCTTGATTAGATTTAGTAAAGAACTTTTCTAAATTTCCAAACGGACCGATGATGCTGTCATTGGTGAAAACAAGGTGTTCAATTTTATCTAGCCAACCTTGTTGCTCTGCCATGTTATAACCTATTTTGTATGAGCCAAAATCATATTGTCCATGCCGTTGGAAATATGCAATATCAGCCAAACCTTGTAATTTTTTTGCTTCAGCTTCATCAAATGCATTGTCAGCAACGAAAATAATGAAATCTGAATATTCTTTTAAGTTTTTCAAATAAAATAAGACTTCTTCTGTAATTTGATTATTTGCATTATATGATGCAAATATGATACCTCTTTGATGCTCAAAATTTGGCTCTGTATTATAAACTTTGATAATAGGCTCACTCTTTTGCAAAATGCTGAATTGCTTATTTGCATATTTTTTATACATTTTGGCGGCTTTATGTTCTTTTCTTCTTTCTTGATAATTAAATAAATTTTTTAACCAAGATTTGATACCAAATAATTCCGGATGCAAAAGTTTATTTTCTTTAAGAATTTTTTGACGTAAATTAATCATCTCTTGAGCATGTTCTTTTGAGGCATTATGAGAATGATCTCTGTATTCAAACAGAACTTCTGGAATGTTATGAAATTTTGTTTTTCCAACCAAGTCAAACCACAAAGCGTAATCTTCAGTGGGGGTATATTCTGCTTTGTAATGAATTTCATTATCATCCAGAACTTGTTTTCTAATCATTGAAGAGGGATGTAAAATTGGACAAGAATTTTTTAATGCTGCAATAATTTGACCATTATGCTCTTTTTTCTTTTTAATTTTTCCATCAGGAATTTTTTTGTACCATGAGCCAACAACACCACATTCCGGATGTGCATCAAGATAGGCTACTTGTTTTTCAAAACGAGTTGGTAATGAAACATCATCATGATCCATTACGGCAATATATTCACCTTGAGCTAAATCAAGAAGGCGATTTCTGGTCCCAGATATGCCTAAATTTTTTTCATTTCGATAATATTTAATACGTTTGTCCGTATAAAATTTAATAATTTTTTCGCATTCTTTATCTTCGGGACAATCATCTACAATTAAAAATTCAAAGTCTGAAAATGTTTGTGCCAGAATAGAATCAAGACACTCTTTAAGATATTCTGCTTTTGTTTTATATATAGCCAGACATACAGAAATTTTTGGCATTTTATCATTTCCTTAAAAGTAATATCTTTAGAGTTGTCAATCCTTTAAAAGACCGTTTATTTTATACATATTTGGACTCATCATATAGTGATTTATTTTATTTGCAAGATAAAAAAATGATTTTAATGCCAGAAAAAATAAGGATTTTTCTTGCAATAACAGAGTATGTTTTTTTTATTTTTTTTGTTTTACTTTCAAAGCTCTTATCAGTTGCTGTCGCGGCTTCACAAATTAACAAGTTCTTTTCACCAAACTAAAAAAAGACCCGTTGGGGTCTTTTTTTAGTGGTCTGGCTACGTAGGTTTCGCTTGAGACAAGCTCAACAACTTCGCTTCGGTCAAAGTACTTGTAACATTTGTTTTGCGCGCTGTCGCGGCTTCACAAATTAACAAGTTCTTTTCACCAAACTAAAAAAAGACCCGTTGGGGTCTTTTTTTAGTGGTCTAGCTACGTAAGTCTTGCGTTATTTTGCAAGACTAACTTCGCTTCGGTCAAGCGTTTTAGGCTCTACGTCAAAAATGGGGGCAAAAGCAGTACTCAAGATTATAAAAAGTATTATAATCAGTTCACCACAAACCTATTTTGGAGGACTGCTAATGC
>CASFJL010000022.1 GCA_949295005.1 uncultured Pseudomonadota bacterium
GGCATTAGCAGTCCTCCAAAATAGGTTTGTGGTGAACTGATTATAATACTTTTTATAATCTTGAGTACTGCTTTTGCCCCCATTTTTGACGTAGAGCCGCGCTCAAACCGAGCGCTTTTTTTTATAAACACAGGCTATTTAACAATTTTTTGATTTTGATTATTCAAAAAAATCTGAACTGACTTCATTAATCGTTGGCCAAATTTCTCCTTTTTTACCTCTTGTCACACCCAAAAAAATTTGTGTTTGCGGAGTAATATGAAATATATTTTTCAAATCAGGATAATATTTTTTGACAAAAGAATAATTCTCTTTTTTCAGCTCCCAAGTTTGGCTATCCTGTCTGTCATCTGCCTGATAAATAACTAGATTATTATTCAAAAAATAGCCGCGCGGATAATTTTCTAATATAAAATTTATTTGCTCTTGCATAAAACCGCTATTTGTTAAAATTTCTCTATGAGAAAATGGTTGATTAATTTCTCCCAATATCAGACCGGCATTAGGTATAATGATAAAAGCGCGTCGCTCAGAGTGAAATTTTTCTACAGGTTGATTCATTTTTTAATCCTAAAATCAATTCATAATGCATATAAATTATTATTCAATCATATAAAAAGCAAATAAAAAAATACAGCAACAAAAAAAAGGCCTCTACGATGAGAAGCCTTTGTTATGCGGACTAAACTTTTAGTCCTTTAAGCAATTCAATTTCTTTTGAGATATTTTGTCTGGCTTGCGTTTCAAGCATATCATAAAAGAAAGAAGTTTGGAAAATGCGATTTTGGTTTAAGAAGCTTTTTAAAACCTCTATCCGACCTTTGACATATTCTTTAAGGGGAATCATATTGTATTCTTGACGAATAGCATGATTATATTGTGCCCAAATATCTTCATCAAAAGTCCCCAAAATACTCAAGTCCAAATCGGCAATCAGGGCTTCCTGCGGGGTGTTCGCCGGTTGTGTGTGCTTGGTTGCCAAAACCAAATCTTGAAACTTTTTGTCACAATCATCTACAAAATCTTCATCAATGCCCGCCTTTATGGACATTTCCTCATTATTTTTTGCTAACGGATTATAAATATAATCATGTAGAAAAATCGCCTGAGTAAGATTTATTATATCAACACTTCCATTGTATGTATCACATGCATCTTGATAAATTTGCAACATATTCAGCATATAGGCAATATGGGAAAGGTTATGATAAGCCCGAGCTTCATATTGCTTCACCAATTTCTGATATAAATATCCTTCAAAGTTGGCTGCCTTAAAAATGGGTTTCAAATATATTTGAGCCAGTTTTTGATGAACATAGGGCGACACGTATTTCATCAAAGCTGCAAACTGCTGTAGTTGGCATAAGTTTTTGACAGCTGTAGATGAAATTGTTCTAAGAAAAATATCTTCAACAAAGATAAATTCTGTTTGCAGATTAATTCCGCGGATTTGTCCGAGATAGTTATTGGCAACCGCCAAGTTTTTCTCTTTTTCAATATCTTCTGTTCCGGCTCTGATACCACGAATAAGAGTATAAACTTTTTCTCTCAAAGCCAAATCGGCAGTCAATCCGTTATAGCTCATCAACACAACCTTATCTTCAAGATTGCAGACTTTAAGGGTTTGTTTCACCATCTCAAGCCGCAGATTGGGTGAAAATAAGGTCTTCTTTTGAGGGTGAGTTCCGACGTTGATGATGATTTTATCAAATTTTTGCAAAGCTTGTTGAACAATATGTAAATGTCCTAAGGTAAAAGGATCAAAAGATCCGGTAAAAATGGCTTTTTTCATAATGATATAATTTTTAATGATTGAATAAAATAATTAATTTTGAGGGTCATTATAGAATTAACAAATTAAAAGTCAAAGCAATAAAAAACTTAAAAAATTTATTATTTTTCCAATCAAAATTCAATTAGTCTCTCTTATTAGCCATTACTAACTTATATTCAAGTCATAAAAAAAGTGCTTTACAGCACTTTTTTTATTTGTTTCCTTTGATTATCTTTGTCCTTGCAAATTTTTGAGATGTTGTATTTGCAATGTCTGGGAAGCATTATCAAAATTACTCTTTTGTTGTGATGCGTGATTATCTGCTTTTACACCACTGCCTTTGGCTTTTGCTTTCAAGACTAAATGGTTAATCATATCCGGATTTTCTTTTCCGCCAGATAACAAATTTTGAATTGCTTTGTTTTCTGCTGAATTTGGACGAATTAAGTTATACATGGTAAAAGAATGCGCATATCTCTTCGTATCCAAATTTTCTAATTTTTTTATTTTTTTATTTTCAATCAAAGAATCAATTTTATTATACAAACTTTGCACTGCACTCTTGCTGCCTAAGTGTATCATCAATGATGTATCGTAATAATCTTTTCCGACAACTGTCTTGACTTGAGATTGCGTTTTTTGTTGTGTCGTTTGTATTTTATTTTGTTCCTGTCTTTTCTCTTGCACTTGATTTTTAGGCTGCGTTTGAAGCTTATTTTGTGACTCTATTTTTTTAGCCTCTTGCGCAAAATCTGCCGTTTTGCCCTTATTTTGCTCTTGAGATTGAGGTATTATTTTTGTTGTTTTTGCTTCTGTATTTTCTGAGAGTGTTTTATTTTGATTATCATTAAATAATTTCAATCCCATAATGCTACTTGCGGCAATAACGCCTATTACAATTTTTGAAGAATGTTTATCTCCAAATTTTTCAAATCTTTTAATTCCACCTCTATAAACATTTATTACAGCTGCCTTAATTTTTTTGGTAAACTGCATAAACTTTGATTCTTTCTTTTTTATTTTTGGTGCAGAAGAAACCGCTTGTTTTACATATTGTTCAGAAATAACATTGGGTTTAAATTCAGCAACATTATCAGGCATGTCTTTTTGCTTTAATTGAAACATGTCTGCCATTTTTTCGTATGCATCTATTTTTTCAAATTTTTCTTTTTGGCTTTGAGCATAACTCAATAAAGCACAATTTTCTATTTGTTGTAGTGTTTTATTTTTTATGTGCTCTGGACATGTGGTATCTGCCAAAAGGGTTTGTCTTGCCGTAATTATATTTTCCGGCTCAAAAAACTTATCTTGATTTTTGTTATTATACAAATACGCCACTGCATTTACATCTTTCATTTTTTCTTGTATTTCATATCGTTGTAATGCTGACGCATTTATTTGGTAATATAATTGCAAATTATCTTCATAATCTTTTCTATTGGAACTCAAAACCAGACTTCTTGCCATTTTTACTAAAATCGGCAAATCTTTTAATTCTACAAAACTTGTTCCTTTTACATAATCTTTTAAATATAACAATGTTTGTTCGTAAATTGCATCTTTTGTTATATTTCTTCCATAAATATAATCCCTTTCTATGCTTTTTTGCGCTCTATAAAGCATATCTAAAGTACTATGATTTAAATAAGACAATTTCATTTTTTACTCTCCAATTTATATTTTTGTACAGACAATAACATTTTTGGAAATATTTATCAACACAAATTAGAGTAAATTTTTGTTTTTATTAGTTTTTTGCACTTATATATTTATTTAATATATTATATATTTTCTCAATATCTGTCTTTTTTATATCATATAACGGAATTGAAAATGCCCCAAATCCTATTTTTTGACATCTTTTTTGCAAAAAATTATACTTATATGCCATATTTTTTCTTGTTAAAACGCTAACCACTGGCAAATCTTTTCCAAAGCATCTTACTTTTCTGTATTCTATCCCTAAAACATCTTCCCAATGCAATATTCGGCAGTGGTCTATTTTTATACCTTGTTCTGAAAACTCAACTACCTTATGTTTTAACAAATATTTATATCCCCATAAAAATAATGTAACACCAAACAAACAAAACAATGTCTGTACTTGCCACCAAATAATCAGAGCCGGCATTTGGCTTACACAACTAACAATCATAAATAATGCTAATATGTTTAATACCAGCCAAATATAGTTTTTCTTAAAATGATAATAGATGATATAAGGCGCTTTCATATTTTATCTCCTCACTTTAAAAAAATTATGTTATGATTATATCATAATCCATAAGGTATTACCAGTTCAAAAAGGAGAAATAAGATGAGCTTAGCCCATGCTATTTTTGCGGCCGGATGCTTTTGGGGCGTGCAAGCTACCTTTGATAATGTTGCCGGCGTGGTTTCTACTCAAGTTGGATATACTGGCGGAAGTTTGGAAAATCCGACTTATCAGCAAGTTTCTACCGGAAAAACCGGTCATGCCGAAGCGGTGGAAGTTTTTTATAACCCCAATCAAATTTCTTATCAAAAGTTGTTGGATATTTTTTTTCAATCTCACAACCCGACAACACTTAACCGCCAAGGGCCTGATATTGGAGAACAATATCGCTCTGCCGTGTTTTATCAATCTCCTCAGCAAAAAGAATTGATTGAGCAAACCATTCAAAACTTAAATGAAAGCGGAAAATATAAAAATCCGATTGTAACACAGGTTTTGCCGGAGCAACCTTTTTATAAGGCGGAAGAATATCATCAAAAATATTTAGAAAAAAAGGGGCTTGTTTCTTGTCATCTTCCGGCTTTGGAAGAAGAAGAGGAAGAAGAAAGTGAAGTGCAATCTTCTTTTTCAGAACAAGATTTTAAGAAAAAATTATCCTCAGAGCAATATCACGTTTTGCGAGAAAAAGGAACGGAAAAGCCTTTTAGCGGAAAATATCTTAACCACAAAGCAGACGGTACATATGCTTGTGCAGCTTGCGGAAACCCAATTTTTTCTTCCGATGCAAAATTTGATTCCGGCAGCGGTTGGCCTAGCTTTGATAAAGCCTTGCCCAATAGCGTGAAGCTTTCTCATGATTTTAGCCATAATATGATACGCATTGAAGTTACTTGTGCCAAATGCGGCTCTCATTTGGGGCATTTGTTCTACGACGGCCCAACTGCTACAAAAGCGCGCTTTTGCATTAACTCTGTAGCTCTTGACTTTGAGAAAGAAAAATAGCTATTCGCAAATATCTGCAATTTGCAAAGAAACGATTTTAGATAAATTTTCTATGCTTGTTTCTACCTGATAGCCTATTTTGCCGCCGCTGAATATTACGGTGGCAAAATTTTTGGCGCTTGAATCTATGGTCACCGGAAAGGCTTTTTTCATTCCTATCGGAGAGCATCCTCCATGCACATAGCCTGTTGTCGGTAATAAATCTTTAGATTTTAACATTTCTACATTTTTTTCACCGACAGCCGCTGCCGCTTTTTTTAAGTCTAACTCTTTTTCAACGGGAAGCATAAAAACATAATTTTTTTTAGATTTGCTCACGGTAACCAAGGTTTTAAATACTTGCTTGGGATTTTCTCCCAAAGCTTTTGCCACTTCCACACCGCTAATTGCACCGCTATTAACATAGCTATAACTTTTGTAGGCTAGTTTATGTGCTTCTAAAATGCGCATAACATTGGTTTTGATTTCTACCATGTCTTTTATCTTATCTTTTTTGCAAAAGAAAACCGCTTAAACGCGGTTTTCTGTAGAATTTTGTATTTGCGTTGCCAGTTCTTCCCATGTTTTTAATCCGGCTTTTTCCCAATCAAGCGGAATTTTATCTACATGTTGCATTTTGGCTATATAACTATCTTTGATATTTTCCAAAATCATTTCAACTATTATCACTTCCGGCACTTTTCTTAACTGCTCTCTGACAGATGGGTGAATATAATCTAATATGATATTTTGCGTATCATTTCTTCTGAAAAGAGCATGATCTCTACCATCATAGATAATAACCGGAATATGCGGCTGATCTTTTTTAGCCTCTATGAAAAAATAGACTTCTCCTTCTTCACCTTCTGCAACCATAAATTTTTTTTCTGTTGTAAAACCAGCCATGTCTTATTCCTTCTCTTTTGATTATCTACTTTGTTGTTTGGTTTTCAGCATTGACATTGTCTGTTGTTTTTTCTTATCTTCTTCATCTTTAAGATATTTTCCAAACATTCCTGCCACACCGGCTATTGTTGCAGATAATCCTCCGGCCAATGCCAACAAAGCTTGTTTATCACTTAATTTTGAACCCATGTGACCGTCTGCTCCAACAAATTTTTCCGGAACATTTTTTTGAATATCATCATGAATAGCTTTAACACTATATGCCGTTCCGACCACACCGCAAAAAGCAACCGCCATAGCGGCTTGTTTTAATTTTTTATCAATATCAACTGACATTTTCTGCTCCATTTATTATTTTTGTTGTTCTGAGTGTCAGTATAGCATTTTAGACAAAATCTGTCAACTTTGTTTATACTTCAACTATTTTATTTTTGATAATATGCCAATTTGGTTAAAAATGTTTCAACAAAATCGGCTCTTTTATTTTGATAATCTAAATAATATGCATGCTCCCACACATCAACCGTTAAAAAGGCTTTGAGATTATGAGCAATGGGGGTGTCTGCATTGGCTGTTTTCATAACGGCTAATTTTCCGTCTTTTTCTACCAACCATGCCCAACCGCTGCCAAACTGCGTTAATGCGGCATTTTTAAATTCTTCATGAAATTTTTCATAGCTACCAAAGTCTTTTTCAATACGAGACAACATCTCTCCTTGCGGTTTGCCGCCTTTGGCATTCAAACATTGCCAGAAAAAGCTATGATTCCAAACTTGTGCGGCATTGTTAAAAATGCCTGCATATTCTGTTTTGCCTGCTGTATTTTTAATTATTTCTTCCAAACTCATTTGAGCAAATGGAGTATTTTCAATTAATTTATTCAAATTATCTACATATATCTGATGATGTTTACCATAGTGAAAATTGAGTGTATTTTCAGACATATATGGTTCTAATGCTTTTTTATCAAAAGGAAGTTCTGGTAAACTAAATGTCATTATTTTTCTCCTTGTTCAAGTTTTTTTTCTTTTTTTATATAATTATTGGTTCCGATTTCATCAAGCATCTTTTGCGTTTTTAAATCTTCTTCTTTTTGGGCTTTTTCTTTTCTTTGCCTTTCTACTATCTCATATGTTTTTTGCTCTTTAAACATATCTGAAATAATATCTCTGATTTCGGCAATTTTTTTTCTGGTTGACTCCAAATCTTGTTCCATAGCATCTCTATATTGGAGATATCTTTTGGTATAGGCTCCAAAATTGCCAATCATACCGTTTTTTTCGGCAAATTCTTTTTCTCTTTCATATTCTTGAGTAAGGCGTCTTAAATCATTGAGCAATTTTTCTTCTCGGTTTTGCCATTCTACCAAAATTTTTCTTTGCTCATCAATCTGAAACTTTTGAATCCTTTGCAATGTTTTAAGAGATGATGACATTTTTATCCTTTATACGGAATATCCAAAATTTGTTTTAACATCTGATAACACTCCGGCAGACTTACTTTTTCTGTCTTTTTCTGACTTAAAAATTCTTCAATTTTCGGATAATAAAAAATTGCTTCATCAACTTCTTTATTAGAGCCTTTTTTATATGCTCCCAATCGAATAAGTTCTGCCATATCTTCATAACTTGCAATATATTTTCTGGCTTTGTTAACCCACTCTGTTTCTTCTGCCGTGTTACAATCCGGCATTGTTCTTGAAATGCTTTTTAAGATGTTAATAGCAGGATATCTGTTTCTTTCCGCAATGCTCCTGTCTAAAACAATATGTCCGTCTAAAATTGAGCGTACGGCATCTGCAATCGGCTCATTATGGTCATCACCGTCTACCAAAACCGTAAACAAACCGGTGATGGTTCCGGTACCTGCTCCGGGGCCTGCTCTTTCTAACAAGCGCGGAAGCTCTGCAAACACGCTCGGCGTGTATCCTTTAGAGGCTGGAGGTTCCCCCACACTCAACGAGATTTCTCTTTGCGCCATGGCAAATCTGGTAATTGAATCCATCAAACATAAAACATTTTTATTTTCATCTCTGAAAAACTCGGCAACCGCCATTGCCACATAAGCAGCTTGTCTGCGCATTAATGGGCTTTCATCTGATGTGGCCAAAACCAAAACAGATTTTGCCAAGCCTTCTTCCCCTAATGTATCTTCCACGAACTCTTTAGCTTCTCTGCCACGCTCTCCAATCAACCCAATAACGGAAATATCCGAATCGGTGTTTTTTGCCATCATAGACATTAGGGTTGATTTTCCAACCCCTGATCCGGCAAAAATACCCATACGTTGACCTTTGCAAATGGTGGTAAAAGTATTAACCGCCTTTACACCTAAGTCCACTTTTCCGGCAACTCTGTCTCTGAATGCGGCCGGTGGCGGAGATGCTTTAATAAAATAAGGTTTATTTCCCTTAATAAGCGGTCCTTTGCCATCTATTGCCTCTCCAAAGGAATTGATTATTCTGCCAAGCCAACTTTCATGCGGATATATCACCGGCGCTGCATTTTCAACATCCACTCGGCAACCTAAGCCTATGCCCTCCAAAGACCCATATGGCATAAATAATAATTTTCCATTACGAAAACTAACCAATTCACAAACAACTTGCCTGCCTTCCGTAGTCATAACATGGCATCTGTCTCCTATGGACATATCTGAGCGGATTCCACTTACTTCAATAAACAAACCCTGAACAGCCGTAACTTCTCCAAAAAAATCACTTTCAGGAAGCTTATCTATTGTATTAACTATGTTTTTTAGTATTTCAGACAAAATTGTTCTCCATTTTTTATGAAATATAACACAAGATATATTTTTTTCATCCGCCTTTTAGGTTATTAACAGTTAAAAACTTTTTGTTAATAATTATTAACAGCCTTGTCAAAAAAGTTAACAAATTAAAATTTAAAATATATGATACTTATAAATTCGTTTTTAATATTTTATGGGGATAGTTGGAATGCGAGTTTTATTAGTGGAAGATGATTATGCCGTTTCTCAAAGTATTGAGACAATGCTTAAGAAAGAGGGTATGATTGTTGATACGACCGATTTGGGCGAAGATGGCTTGGAAATCGGCAAACTTTATGATTATGATATCATCATTTTAGACCTGATGCTTCCGGATATGAATGGTTATGAGGTTTTGAAAAGCTTGAGAGCTGCCAAAATCAACACTCCGGTCCTTATCTTGTCCGGCTTGACCGAACCTGATAAAAAGGTTAAAGGCTTGGGTTATGGGGCTGATGACTACTTAACCAAACCTTTTGATAAATCTGAACTGCTCGCACGTATTCAAGCTGTGGTCAGACGCTCTAAAGGACATTCTAATTCTATTATCAAAACCGGCGATGTTGAAGTAAATTTGGATACTCAAACCGTTACGGTTGGTAATAAAACTCTTCACCTTACCGGTAAAGAATATGGAATTATGGAGCTTTTGTCTTTAAGAAAAGGTTCTACGCTCAATAAAGATCAATTCTTAAATCACCTCTACGGCGGAATTGATGAACCTGAATTGAAAATTATTGATGTGTTTATCTGCAAACTTCGTAAAAAACTTGAAAAAGCCTCCGGCGGCAAAAACTATATTGAAACCGTTTGGGGTCGAGGTTATGTTTTAAGAGATCCGAACGAAGCGAGAAAATAATCAAGATTTTTTATTAAGGAAACGCTCTTGATATTTTTTCAAGAGCGTTTCTTTTTTATTATAAAAACTATCCTCCTAATCACAAAAAAACTCTGCAAAATTTTGCAGAGTTTTTTATCTTGTAACCAATATTTATTTTATGCATCAGAAGAAGCTGCCGGTGTTCCTTCTTCAGGAATAATGCTTTGCAATGTGCCTACGGCTTTTTTGCGCTTTAATTTATTGACAAACTTGATGGAGCGTTGAGCATCCCACTTTTTCTTACCTTCTTCTTTTTGGAAGATTTGTTGATATACTTCAATTGCTTGGTCAAATTCTGATAATTTGGTTAAGCAACTGGCCAAACCATCATAAAGTTTATGATGATATTTTCCGGCTCCAATAATCATTTGGGCTTTTTTATAGCACTTCAAAGCATCGTTGAATTTTAACATTTTTTGATAAACAAAGCCAATGCTTATCCATGCCTGAATTTCATGACTGTCTATGTTCAAAATTTTGGTAAAACATTTTATTGCCGAGGCATTGTCACCCATCAACTGATAGGTCACGCCAACACCATTCCATGCTTTGATGTTGTTTTTATCATTGGATAAAACCTTTTTGAAAAATGAAATGGCTCTTTCATATTGTTTTAATTTTTGCAAGGTAACCGCAACACTTAATAAGGTTTGAGCATGCTTGGTGTCTATCTTCATTGCTTGCTCTAACACATCTAAGGCTTCTTTATAAGAAAACATATGCTGTAAAGCGATTGCCTTGCCGTTCAATGCTTCTAATGAAGTTTTATCTAAAGCAATGGCCTCATTAAAACAAGCAATAGCATCTTTATAAAGGCCTCGCATACTCAATGTAACACCTTTATTGTTCAAAACTTCTACTGATTGGGGGTTTAAGGCTAAAGCCTTGTCAAAACATTCAACAGCTTCTGTATAACGGCTCATTTTTTGAAAAGCAAATCCCTTACTGTTTAATGCTTTCCATGATTGCGGTTGTTCGGCGATTGCTGCATCAAATTGTTCAATTGCTTCTTTATATAAGCCTTGATCTAAAAGTTCTTGCCCTCTTTTATAGGCACTATTTTCATTTGATTTTACCATAATTTTCTCTTCCAAATTATATTGGTTACAAAATAATTTACCAAGCTTATCCTAGCATTAAGATTTGAATCTGTCAAGCAAACATTCAGAATAATTTCAACTGCTTATAGAGTTCTATATCCCCTCTGACTTCCATATAAAAACAACCAAATTTATTAGCAAATGTTTTTACGGCATTGCGTTTTAAATCAAAATGCGCCTTATATGCTTTTTGAAATAATTTTGATGAGGTATTAAACACTATTTTTTGCTTATTGTCTGAAGCCATATATTCTCCTGATTTTGGGGCAATGTCTTCCAATATGTCAAAAATGTTTATCAGATAAACATTGCTCTTTTTACTCAAACCGGCTATGGCTTTTTGCAAGTCTTCATTTATAAAATTAAAATCACTTATCACAAAAACGCTTGCATTATTTTTGATGTTTTTTTGCAAAAACTTTAAGCTTTTGCAAAATCTTTGCTTGCTTTCTCCTTGTTCTTTCAACACATCTTGGCTTTTTTGCGCCAACATTTTGAAAATAGCCAACAAGCTTTGCTTGGTTTTATTGGCTTTAAAAAAATAATCTTCATCTTCCAAGCTGAGCAGGCAACCAAATCTATCTTTGCTCTCATATGCAAGCCAACCCAATAATCCAACCAACTTGGCGCCCGAAACGGTTTTTAATTGTTTTTTGGTTCCAAAAACCATATAAGAAGACATATCCAGCGCAACATAAATTTCTCTGTCTTTTTCTTCTGCATATAGTTTGGTATAAGGAGCGTCTTTTCTGGCCGTAATTCTCCAATCTATATCTCGAACATTATCTCCGTAGGCATATTTTCTGACTTCTTCAAGCTCGATTCCCCTTCCCTTAAATGCAGACTTCACATCTCCAGCTTGGATTGAAAAGCTGATTTTTGAACCAATTTTTTTCAAATAAGAAATATATTTTCTTTGTTCTATTAATTCTGCCAAACTAACAAACAAGCCTGAGTTTTCAGATTGCTCGGCCCGAGAAAATATTTTCTTTATTGATAACAATCTTTTCATTGATTTGCCTTATGGGAGCGGAACCAAAGAAATCAGGCGGCTGATAATATCATCGGCAACAACACCTTCTGCTTGCGCTTCAAAGCTCAAGATTATTCTATGACGCAAAACATCATAAACAACACTTTGGATATCTTCAGGCGTTACAAAATCTCTGCCTGATAACCAAGCATTGATTTTGGCGCATCTATCAAGAGCCAAGGTTGCACGCGGACTTGCGCCGTATAAGATATAGCCTTTGAGTTTTTCATCATATTTTTCGGGTTGACGGGTTGATACAATTAATTGCACCAAATATTCTTCAATCGCCTCGCTGGTATGAACGGACAAAACTTCTTTTCTGGCTTCCAAAATTGTATCCACGCTCAATTTTTCAAAAGGCTTACCTTCTTTGTGGGCAATTTCTCCACGAACCAAATGCAAAATCTTTTTCTCGGTTGCAGCATCCGGCTGGTCGATTTTCACATACATCAAAAATCTATCCAACTGAGCTTCAGGAAGATTATATGTTCCTTCTTGCTCTATGGGGTTTTGGGTTGCCATCACCATAAACAATTCAGGCAACAAATATCTTTTGCCACCAATACTTACTTGTCTTTCCGCCATAGCTTCCAATAAAGCGGATTGTACCTTGGCCGGCGCACGGTTAATTTCATCTGCCAAAACAAAGTTGGCAAATATGGGGCCTCTTCTAAACTCAAACTCACCTCTGGCAGCAACATAAATTTCACTTCCTGTGATATCTGAAGGCAACAAATCGGGCGTGAATTGAATGCGGTTGTGTTTGGCGGTTATGCAATCTGACAAGGTTTTAATAGCTTTGGTTTTGGCTAGTCCTGGGGCTCCTTCCACCAAAATATGACCATCGGCCATTAATGCTATCAGCAATTTTTTTACCAAATCTTCTTGTCCTAAAATTTGGCTTTCCATATAATTTTTTAGTTCAATAATTTTGTTTCTGATTTCTGACATTGTTGTTCCTTTTATTTTTCACAAGCGGCTCGGTTTAAAAAGTTATGATACTCTTCCAACACAGCTCTTTTCATTGCCTCGTTGCCTAAAAAATCATATAATTCAATTGAGCGCTTATAATGAGCTTTGGCTAATTCATAATCTCCTTGCTCACGATTAAACGCTTCAACCCTTGCCAAATATAGCAAAGCTTCAGCCTCAGCAAAATGATGTGAAACCTTGCCATATAAATAAACTGATTTCATCAGGGCTTTTCTGGCGTTTTGAATATCTTTAATCACATACCTCAAACTGCCGATAGCAGACAAGGCACTGGCTTCGCCCAATAAATCGCCGTTTTCACGGTATAAATCGCGGCAATTTTCCAAAATATCATGCGCAACATCATAGTTATGATTTTTCATCTCTATTCTGGCCATGGCGCGCAATACGGAAGCCTCTTTTAACGTGGTGCCGTCTTGATGAAAAAGTTCTGCCGCTTTTCTATATGCTTCCAAGGCTTCTTTATCTTGATTTTTCATCAAGAAAATATAAGCCTCATGGTCATAAGCATCTCCCTGCAAGTCAAAATTATCAATATCTTTGGCTGCATTTTGAGCTAAGCGAATGATTTCCATGGCTTTGCCTAAATTATCTCTTGAGGTTTCAAGCTTGGATAATTTGATTAATGCTTCAGCATAGGTATTTTGCCCTTCTGGAACGTGTTTAACCAACTCGGCGGCTGATTTTAAGCTTTTTTCAGCCTGATCATAATTATCCAAACTCAAGTTAAGCTCTCCCAAACGAGACAAGACAAAAGCCTCTCCTTCCGGGTCTTCTTTTTCATGGTACATAAAAGCAGCTTTTTCATAACTTTGTCTGGCTAAATCATAATCTCCTTTTTTCCAAAAATCATCACCTTCTTGGAAAACTTTTGCTGCTTCGTCCGTGCTTTTTTTATGAATTGTGCTTGTCATGCAAAAACTCCTTTTCATTCTTTTAATATTAATATATATATGTTTTGTTTAACAAAATTACAAGAAGTTTGAAAAAAGTATATGCGATGGACGATATATTTGATTTTGATGATTCTGCTTTAGCGCAAACCTTTGATAATACGAGTTTATTGGCTCCTCAGTTTCCTTGGATGAATGACCTTAATCCGGAACAAAAATTGGCTGTGGAAACGACTCAAGGCCCTGTTTTGGTGCTTTCTGGCGCCGGAACCGGAAAAACCAAAGTGCTCACTTGCCGATTGGCTTATATATTGGCTAAACATTTAGCCAACCCGTGGAACTGCTTGGTTGTTACCTTTACCAATCGTGCCGCCAAAGAGATGAAAGAACGCGTGCAAAACCTTATCGGACCCGTGGCAGAATCGGTTTGGCTCGGTACATTTCACAGCATTTGCGTCAAAATATTGCGCCAACATGCAGAGGTTGTCGGTCTTAAAAACAACTTTACCATTTTGGGTGAAGATGACCAAAAACGCTTGATGAAACAAATTTTGGAAGCCGAAGGATATGATGAAAAAAAATATCCGGCGCAAGAAGTTTTGGAAAGAATCGGACGTTGGAAAGACAAAGGCTTGAGCATTGATAAAATTGCTCAAGACTTTAAGGAAAACGCCCTAACTTATTTATATAAAAAATATCAAGAACGTCTGCTTGAGCTTAACTGTGTTGATTTTGGTGATATTATCCTTTATGCGCTGAATATTTTGATGTCTGACAAAGAAATTTTGGATAAATATCAAGAGCGTTTCAAATATATTATGGTGGATGAGTATCAAGATACAAACGTCAGTCAATATTTGCTTATCCGTTTGCTTTCTCAAAAATATCGCAACTTGTGTTGCGTGGGTGATGATGACCAATCTATTTATTCTTGGCGCGGTGCCGAAATTGAAAACATCTTGCGCTTTAACAAAGACTTTACCGATGCCAAGATTATCCGTTTGGAAAGAAACTATCGTTCTACTGCCAATATTTTGGCTGCCGCTTCTAACCTGATTGCGCATAATCAGGGCAGATTGGGCAAAACACTTAAAGTTGCCGAAAACTCTCCGGCCAACCAAACGCCAAATGATAAAATCAAAATCATCAGCACCTATAACGGTGAAGAAGAAGCTATGTTTGTGGCTGAACAAATTGATGCTCTGCGCAGACAAAATCATTCATATTCCGATATGGCGGTTTTGGTCAGAACGGCGGCTCAAACCCGTGAGTTTGAAGAAAAATTTATTAGTGAAGCTATTCCTTATCAGGTTATCGGCGGTCTAAAATTCTATGAACGTGCCGAAATCAGAGATGCTTTGGCATATTTCAGAGTGGTTTTGCAACCAAGTGATGATTTGGCCTTGGAAAGAATCATCAACAAACCGGCCAGAGGAATCGGTGCAAAATCTTTAGAAAAATTTCAAAATCAGGCGCGTTCTGACCATACTTCTTTATATGCCGCCATTGAAAAAATGTTGGCAAACGGTTTGATTACCGGCAAGGCTAAAAATTCTTTATCTGAATTAATGAACAAATTTGCAGAATGGCGCCGCGCTATGCAAGCTCTTTCGCCCGATGATTTGGCTTCGCAAATTTTGGAAGATTCCGGTTATATTGATATGCTTAAAGCAGACCAATCCGTTGAAGCCCCCGGACGCTTGGAAAATTTAAAAGAACTCATAAATGTTATGAGCGATACGGAAAACTATCCAAACTTGTCAGAATTTATGGAACACGTCAGTTTGGTTATGGATAATGACAATCAGCAAAATGAAGATGTGGTTACCTTAATGACACTTCACTCCGCCAAAGGTTTGGAATTTGACATTGTCTTTCTCCCCGGTTGGGAAGAAGGATTGTTTCCACACCAGCGCTGTTTGGATGAAGGCGGCTCTCAGGCTTTGGAAGAAGAACGCCGTCTGGCTTATGTGGCCATTACGCGCGCCAGACAAAAATTGTTTATTTTAATGGCTCACAACAGAAGAGTATATGGGCAATGGCAAAATAATTTGCCTTCTCGTTTCTTGAATGAACTACCTCCGCAAAATATTGAAATTATCAATAATTGCAAAAACTATTTTTCTTCCAACGCCTATGACGGATATAAAAACAAAAGTAGTTTTGCCCCTTGGGATGTTAAGACAAAAGCTCATATTACATATGACGATGATGACAGATATAGTTATGTTAGAGATGAAGATACTTCTTCATGGAGCTCTAATATGTATCAAGCCAAACAAAAGGCTAAAAACTTGATGTCTTCCACTCCTGTCGGCACAAGAGTTTATCATGAAACTTTTGGGTATGGCAAAGTTATTGCCGTTGAGGGAAACAAACTCGGAATTATTTTTGATAAATTCGGCTTAAAAAAACTTATGAAAGATTATGTTACCAAGGTATAAAAAAATTTTTTATTCCCTCTTGCATCGACTACTATCCCTTCCTAAATTAATATTAGAAAGTTGTTAAAACAACAAATAAAAGGAGGTTAAAATGTCTGATTTAATTAATAAAAAAGAAAATAATCATAACAGCCCTATGCGTTATGGTTATAGAAATGATATTAATGATTTGGTAAATAACTTTTTTGGTGGTTTGCTTGATTTTCCGCGCAATATAAATCGAGATTTTGATAATTTTTCTCGACAAATTTCTCCTAAAGTAGAAGTTGAAGAAAATGAAAATAATGTTGTGGTTTCTGCAGAACTACCCGGAATTTCAGAAAATAATATTGATTTGGAAGTATCTTCTGATGGATATTTGACTATCAGCGGGGAGAAAAAACAAGAGAAAAAAGAAAATAAAAAAGGAAGTTATTTTTCAGAGTTCTCTTACGGGTCTTTCAGCAGAACCGTTCCTCTGCCTTGGGATTTGAAATTTGATGATGCTAATGCTGAATATAAGGACGGGATATTAAAAGTTATCTTTCCAAAATCTCAAAATGAACAAGGAAAAAAGAAAAAAATTAATATTAATCATAAATAACTTGTTACAAGAAAAGAGCTCGGAATTATCCGAGCTCTTTTCTTAATTTTTATAATTTAAAATTCTTTGCTTTTCTCTATTCCAATCTCTTTCTTTGGTTGTTTCTCTTTTGTCATATAATTTTTTACCTCTTCCAAGACCTATTTCTAATTTAGCGCGCCCCTTATCATTAAAAAATAACCTAATCGCAACCAAGGTTGTTCCTTTTTTGTTGAGAGAATTGATAATATCTATAATTTCTTTTTTCTTTAACAGAAGCTTCCTGTCTCTTTTTTCTATATGGCTTTCATAACCTTTGTTGGCATATTCGGCAATAAACATATTTGACATATATAATTCACCGTTTTTTTCTACGCCATAAGCATCGGTTATATTAGCATGACCCAAGCGCAAAGATTTAACTTCCGTTCCGCTCAACTGCAAACCGGCTACATATTTTTCTTCTATTAAATAGTCAAAATTTGCACGACGATTTTGTGCTACCAAACCGCTGCTGATAAAGTCACTTTTTTTTGTTTTTGCCATTTTTTCCTCTTTTGTTTTATTTGTTATACTCAAAAAATTGAGAATAAACAACAAAAAAGTTCAGAAAACAATTTCTGAACTTTTTTGATTTTTGTTTTTATAAATCTTAAGCTTTTTTCTTGTTTTTAGAAGCATCTGTTATCATTAAATCCGGCTTTGCTCCTTCGGCATGAATGGGCTCTCCAACACGCATGCAACGTCCATCAATAAAAGCTCCCGGCTCAATTGCTATGGATACATGCGTTGCATCTCCAATCAACTTTGCGGTTCTGGCTATAAACACCGTATCTGCGGCAACTCTTCCATTTAATGTTCCGTGAAGTTGCAGATTTTTTGCTGTCACACTTCCTTCGACCACACCTTTTAACCCAATTATCAATTCATCACAGCTAATATCTCCGACAACATGACCGTCTATATGCAAAACCGTATTGCTGATTATATCCCCGTTAACGCGTGTGCTTTCACTGATAATTGTTGGTACCGGAACAGATGAACTGTTATTTTTGTTCATTGATCTGGCAAATTTTAAATATAACAATCTTTTCAAATTTTTCATTATCTTTCCTTTTTATGATATTTTTGCTTTCATAAACGGCATTGGATTTACAGGAACACCTCTGTACAATACTTCATAATGCAAGTGTGGTCCGGTTGAGCGACCTGTATTTCCGACTTCTCCCAAAACGTCATTTACGTCCACATGCTCACCCTTTTTGACATATATTTTGTGCATATGCGCATATTTGGTCTTAAAGCCATTTCCGTGATCTACTTCTACCAAATTTCCATAACCACTGGCATATTCTGCTCGTGTCACTTTGCCTTTGGCCATGGTTTTTATTTTGTTTCCGGTACGGCTGGCCAAATCTATCCCTTTGTGTCTGGCTCTCTTTTTGTTAAACGGATCTGCTCTGCCTCCAAACGGAGATGTCACCCAATAACTCCATACTGGCTTGCCTAACGGAATATATTGGACAATCTCTTTATAATATTCCAAATCATCTACATCTTTATATATGGATATAATCTTTTTAGTTATATTTTTGTCTTGAAGTTTGGGCGCATCTTCCGGCTCAAACAAACCACCTTTGCCGTTTTTGCGGTTGGCTTGCGGATTAAAATATAACCCTTGCTGTCTTAATGGAACATTGATTTCATTAAATGCGCTTTTTATCTTATTTATTTCTCGGGAAGATATTTTAGATACTTTTTCCAAGACTTCCATCTCAGCTTGTTTCAAATCTTCTATAATATCTTCAAGCTCATTCATTTGTCTTTTTAACTCATCTCTTTCTGAAGAGGCTATATCTCTTTGCAAAATGGCTTCACTTAATGTTACTCTTTCGTTCAACTTTTCGCTTGAAGCCCACTCATTTTCTGAAGACAATTGCTTTATTTTATCTTCTACAACACTGGCTTGTCTTTTATATTTTTCTATCTCTTTTGCTGGAGTGTTCTTGCCTGAATTACTTAACATTGCTGAAATATTTTTTTGCAATGACATAAAATCTCCCATAAGTGAAGCATAGGCATTTCTTGTGCTTTCAAGCTCTTCACTTTTGGCTTGAACCATTACTCCTGATTTGTTGTATATATGATATGAATAAAAACTCCATATGCCAATGATAAGCAATGTACACCAAAACATCATCTGCGCTTTAGATGATATGGTCAGAACCTTTGCCCTATTTTGGCTACGAAATATAATTTCCTTTTCTGAAAAAAACTTTTTCTTTTCTTTATATTGAGGATTATATTTTATCGGTTTTCTTAATGTCTTTGTTTTACTCATTAATTTTCCAAATATATTGTTCTATCTGAACTTATTTTTAAAAATATCTATACATGAAAAAAAAACAAAATACAGTTTTTTTCTCAAGTTATCCCATTTCTTTCATGATTAGGCTTGTCTTTTTAACATAAATTAAGCTAAATACAAGTATGTTTTTTATTTATTCAGGAGATATTCAATATGTTTTCAAAAAAGAGCTTAAAATTTAGACTACTGGAACTATTTGCAACTTGGTTTTACTCAGGAAAATCACCTAAAGCACCTGGTACATGCGGTTCTTTAGCTACGCTGCCTTGTGTTTATATTATCTTTTATTTTGGCGGATATTTAGCTTTGATATGTTTTATTTTGCTTGTCTGCCTTATTGGCATTTATGTTGCAGATGCTTTTTCTAAAGCCTTAAATATTAAAGACCCTGGGCAGATTGTTATTGATGAAACTGCCGGTCAAAGTATTGCTCTTATTTTTGCCGGAACCAATCTTTGGCTTTACCTTATCGGTTTTGCTTTGTTTAGATTGTTTGATATTTCAAAACCATCCATAATCGGCTGGGCTGATAAAAAAATTAAGGGCGGACTTGGGATTATGCTTGATGATATTTTTGCCGGATTATTTGCCGCTATCGTTTTGGGCGTGATTAAATATTATTTTTTCTAATCCTATTTATCTTCGTCACTATCTAAAATAACGAACTCGTCTTTATCTACCATATTTAATACAATTCGAGCTCTCTCGTCTAAAAGGTCTAAATCCAAGCTGGAAGCTGAAAGTAATTTTACTTTCTCTTCCAGTTGTATTCTTTCTTGATGATAAGTTTCTGCTATTTTTTCTGCTTTTGTAATTTCTGCTTTTAAATATAGCATTTTTAACAACCCTCTATCTCCACTTATTCCGTGAAAAATAAAATATATAGATAGAATTGTGCAAAAAATTAAAATTCCCGAACTTTTGATTTTGTTTTGTAACTCAAGCAAAAAAAACATTTTTTTATCCAATTATTTTTACGAATCTTATTTTACTTTCTTTTAATTAAAGCTTATTATTATTAATAATTGGTTACATTAATAGACAAAAAAAAGGCTTTTTTTTCAAAAAAAAGCCTTTTTTTGCCTTTTATATCTCTTGCTTATTCTGCGTCTTTATTATCATCGCGAGATTTTGCTGCTGCAGACAAATCGTCGGCAATACGAGCAGAACGACCACGCAATGCGCGCAAGAAGTACAATTTTGCACGGCGAACTTTACCGATACGAGATACTTCAATTTTAGCAACATTCGGAGAATACAACGGAAATACACGTTCTACACCTTCACCGAAAGAAATTTTTCTAACTGTGAAAGAAGAGTTCAAGCCGTCGTTTTTACGAGCGATGCAAACGCCTTCATAAATTTGGATACGTTCTCTGTCGCCTTCTTTTACTTTGGTGTGAACGCGCAAGGTGTCACCAGGTTTAAAACTAGGAACGTTTTTACCTTCGGTGAGCTTTTCCATTTGCTCTTTTTCAATATTTTCAATTATGTTCATCAGTTTTACCCTTTTACTAATTTTTTTAACTTTATATATCTAAACTCTTTTAGAATCAAGATATTTCTTCAATAAATCAGGTCTTCTTCGTTCAGTTATTTCCAAGGCTTCCCGGTGTTGCCAGTCAGCAATTTTTTGGTGGTGTCCGCTCAATAAAACTTCCGGAACTACCCTTCCTTCCCACTCTATCGGGCGGGTGTATTGCGGGTGCTCCAACAGATAGTTTTCAAAACTCTCGTCAGTCGTGGAATCTGCATTACCCAAAACGCCGGGCAAAAGCCTGATTACCGCATCTAACATAATTTGCGCCGCTTGCTCGCCTCCGGTCAAAACATAGTCGCCTATGCTTATCTCTTCCACATCAAAGGCATCTAAAACTCTTTGGTCAATGCCTTCAAAACGACCGCAAATAATCGTGAGTTCTTCTTCTTTGCTCAACTCTTTGACTTTGTCTTGGCTCAAAGGTGTTCCCCTTGGGCTCATATAGATGATTCTGCCGCCATGATAATTGGCTTTGATTGCCGCGCCCAAAACATCGGGACGCATAACCATTCCGGCACCGCCGCCACAAGGTGTGTCATCAACCGAGCCATGCTTATCAAAAGCATAATCTCTGATGTTGACCGCCTCAAGCGACCATTTTCCTTCTTTTAAGGCGCGACCGGTTAAAGAATAGCCCAAAAACCCCGGAAAAATCTCCGGAAATATGGTCAAAACCTTAACCTTCATTATCCTCGTCCTCAAAAGAGGTATCTTCCTCATCTTCTTCGGCAAAGTTTATGAGCGAACGAACAATAATATAACCATCTTTAATATTTATTGTCGGGACATATTCTTTTGTAAAAGGCAGCATTTCAGACTTTCCGTTTTCGCTTAATTTTATTTCAAGCATATCTCCGGCACCAAAATTATAAACGCCGACCACTTCACCCAACACCTCAGAAGTCTCGTCTTGAACTTTTAACCCGATTAAATCGGCATGATAAAATTCTTCCTCTTCCAAGGCAGGCAAAACATCTTTGCTTACATAAAACCCTGTGCCTTTCAAAGCCAGAGCTTCATTTCTGTCATCAAGCCCTTTTATCTTGACCCGTAACAAATCTTTAGAATGACCAACGACTTTAATCTCAAATTTGCGTGTACCCTCTTTGTTCTCAACCATTCCATATTGGTCAATGTCTTCGGCAACCTCGGTAAAGCTCTTTACCTTAACCTCGCCTCTGACACCATGAACTCCGACGATGGCACCCAAACATATGCGATTGTCTTTTTTGCTCATCTAAAGCTCCGTTAAAAAAATAACTAAACGTTCAAAGTTTCTTATTCAGCAGAAGCTTCGGCAGCAGCAGCTTCTGCAGCGGCTTTTGCTTTTTCTTCTTTTTCTTTCAATCTTTCCATAGCTTTTGCTTTAGGAGCAGATTTTTTCGGTTGAGCATTGATAACCGGTTTTGCTACCAAGCCCAAGTTAGCAAACATTTTTGCCAATCTGTCAGTCGGAAGAGCACCTTTAGAAAGCCACTCTTTAACTTTTGTTTCATCAACAACCAATCTGTCTGCGTGGTCTTGAGGCAACATCGGGTTATATGAACCAACGCGCTCAATGAATCTACCGTCACGAGGAGCTCTGGCATCGGCTACAACGATACGATAGAACGGACGTTTTTTAGAACCACCACGAGATAGTCTGATACGTACTGCCATTTTATTTTATCCTTTCTTTATTATTAACACTACCGGATTGGGAAACCCTTTCCGGCACTCAAATCCGCTCATCAGAACGGAAATTTTCCTCCAAATCCGCCGAAGTTACCTCCAAACGGACCATTCTTCATTAACTGAGAAGCGAGCGGTGATTTCAATAAAGAACTCATACCGCCAAGCTTGCCCATCTTTTTCATCATGGTTGACATTTGCTCATATGATTTGAGCAACTTGTTAACCTCGTGAACTTCAACTCCGGCACCGGAGGCAATTCTCTTTTTGCGAGAAGCCTTGATAATGTCCGGATTTTTTCTTTCGGCCTTGGTCATGGAAAGTATGATGGCTTCTTGCTTTTTGATTAAGCCGTCTGAGCCGGCTGCCTCAATTTGGCTTTTGAACTTGGACAACCCCGGAATCATACCGACGATTGAACCAATACTTCCCATATTTTGAATCTGGCGAAGTTGAGCTAACATATCTTCCAAGTCAAACTTGCCTTTCATCATTTTCTTTGCCATTTTTTCGGCTTCTTCGTGATCCACCTTTTCAATGGCTTTTTCAACCAAAGAGACAACGTCTCCCTGACCTAAGATTCGTCCGGCCATACGTTCCGGATGAAACTCTTCAATCTCGTCAATCTTTTCGCCTGTTCCCAAAAACTTAATCGGGACGCCTGCCACCATTTTCATGCTCAAAGCGGCACCGGCTCTTGAGCTACCGTCCACTCTGGTCAAGACCAAACCGGTAATGCCGATTTGTTCATTAAACTCTTTAGCCACGTTGCAGGCTTCTTGACCAATCATTGAATCGGCAACCAACAAAACCTCGGTCGGATTGGCGATTTTTTTAACCTCTTTAACCTCATCCATCAATACTTGGTCGATTTGCAAACGACCAGCCGTATCCAAGATGATGACATCATAGCCGCCTTTTTTGCCTTCGCTTATCGCACGTTTGGTAATGGCTTCCGGCTTTTCTCCTTTAACAATCGGCAAACATGTAACACCGATTTTTTCTGCCAGCTGAGCCAACTGCTCTTGCGCTGCCGGACGATAGATGTCCAAAGAGGCCAATAAAACTTTTTTCTTTCCCTTCAACTTGTTGGCAATTTTGGCAGAAGTTGTGGTTTTACCAGAGCCTTGCAAACCAACCATCAACACACAAACCGGCGGCACGGCTTTGAAATTGAGTTCACTTCCTTCTTCTGAACCCAAAAGTTTAACCAACTCGTCATGAACAATTTTGACAACCATTTGTCCCGGTTGGATGGATTTGACGACCTTTTCACCCAAAGCCTCAACTTTAACCTTGGCAATAAAGTCTTTGACCACCGGCAAAGATACATCAGCTTCTAATAAAGCGATGCGAATTTCGCGCATGGCTTCGTCAATGTCTTTTTCCGTCAATACACCACGTGATGTAATCTTGGAAAAAACCAAACCTAATTTATCTGTCAGAGCCTCAAAAATTGTCTTATTCCTCTTCTATCCTTATGAGCCACACGAAAACAGGCAGGGCCTGAGCGGACACCCACTTGCCCTCTTGCCCCGTGTATCGCGTTGCTCTCGCAACATCTACACGAAAACAAGTGCCTACATACTATTGCACGCCAGTGTGCGAACCCTCGCTGACTGGCGGCACTCCTTGGAGTGTTATATGTTTCTCGTGCTTTTCACTTGGAAAAGTTGTTATGTTACTGATTTTATAATTGGTTTTGTTTCAAGAGTCAAGCTTAAAATGGCTTGTTTTTCAAATCCTGAAAAAGTCTATAATTAAGTCCATTATCTCTATAATTTAAATTTTTTGTTTAATTTTTGATTGCAAAAAAAAAAAATGGTTTATTATAGATAGTATAAGGGTTTAATTTTATTATTTGTGGAGAAGTGTTATGACTGAAAATATAAGCAAAGAAGAAAAATTGCAATATGACGCCCTATTTAATCCTGAAGAGCTGAAAAACTTAGAATCTACAATGAAGTTTGAGCAACATATGTCTGACTTTACAAAAAGTCAAGCTACTCAGTCTGAAGACGCTGTAAAATACTTTCAACAAAAAGATGCTGAACTTAAAAATGAAACTTCATCTATGAATCATCTTTCTTACATTTTAGATATGGTTCAACGAACTGACCCACAATTGGCTAAGCAAGCTGAAAAATATTTATCTGATATAATCAATAAAGATTGGGAATTTTCATCTAAATATAGCAGAGATAGAGAAAAAAATAAAGAGGTTGATCTTGATGGGTCAAAACGCGGATTCTGGGGAAAGTTAAAAAATAAGGCAAAAAATTTTTTAAAACCACACAACAATAAAAATATGCTTGAAAGTGCAATTGCTGATTTTAAAAAACAAGCCATGGAAAATTACGAAACCTTTGATTGGTTAAAAAGGTGTGCGCGCCCCGCTGATAAAGCAAATGATTCCTCAGTAAAAATTTCTTTTTCACAATTGTTCTCTAAAACGAAAGAGATTTCTTCTCGATATAATGCTGACAGAAGTCGCTCCATAGTTAATAAAGAAAGAAGTTTGCAAGCCTCTGAACATTATAATAAATCAGCTCAGACAAACCAACAAAATATTGATAAGATTAATGAAATTCGAGATAAAGCTGCAAAAGAAATAGAGCTCCGCTCAACTGCCAGAGACACAACAGGTATTAAAGACGCTCAATCAAATACTGGTGTTGATCGTTTAGCGGACAAAGCTAAAGCTATGGAAGGGATGACCCCAGAACAGCGATTAGCTTATCGTATAAGTCAAATGCGAGGAACTTCAAAAGAAGAAGCTAAACCTGTCGTTAAAAGAGAAATAGATTCTAAAGTAATGGATAAGGCTTTAGAAGGAAAAATGCGCGCATAAAATTTTCTTAATATCTAAAATTTGAGGAATCTTTGCTTTAGATTCCTCTTTTTTTTATTTTAAATTAAAAATTCAACTTTTGTTTGGATTCGCAATAAAAGTGTTAAACGAATCGTTAAAATCAGTGTTAAAAAATTATGATTTTTTTGCGCCTATCCTATTGACTTGAAATAATTTTGTTCTAGAATCTGCTTATCAATTCAATTTTTAAGATTATAATTGTTCAATATAAAATCAGATTCATATGAAAGAGATTTTTTTTGCAATCAGTTCCTCATTCGGAGCTTTGCTATTTTTATTATTAATTTTGATAGGCATTGCTCAGTTTTTTATGGGTGATGTCCGAAAAAATAATTTTGGTAATTAGATTGTTGTTTGTTTGACAGTAAAGCCTTGAATTTTGTATGCCTAGCTAACGTACTTTATTCAGGGCTTTTGATGTTTTAAAAGCACAAAAAAAGGAACCGAGTTCATCACTCGGTCCTTTTCTTTATTTTGATTTACAATCTTGCCAAAGCTTGATTGATACGATTTATAGTCTCTTCTTTACCCAAAATCACGGCAATTTCGGTGGCTCCTCCGGGGGTAGTCTCCTTACCGGACAAAGCTATACGCAACGGATATAAAATTTGTCCGTTCTTCACGCCCAAAGTTTCAGCCAAGGCTTTCAACTTTTCAAACAACGCCTCATTGGTCCAAACATCAGCTTCTACCAAAACATTTTTTGCCTCAGCCAAGGTCTTTTTGGCAACTTCGACATCGCTTTTCATTTTTTTATTGAAATATAAGTCATTAGAAAAATCTTTAACTTGTTCAATAAAGTCAATTTGGTTTGGAATATCACCCAAAACCTCAACACGTGGTTGCAAAACCTTGCTCAAAAATTCTTCATCAGCTTTTCTTGATAAACACTCTTTATAATAAGGCATTGCCAATTTATGAAATTCTTCCAAAGGCAAAGCTCTGATATAACAACCGTTCATCCATGTGAGTTTGGTAATATCAAAAATAGCCGGAGATTTGTTCAATCTTTCAACCGAGAAGATTTTTTTCAGCTCATCCAGAGAGAAAATTTCTTGGTCATTTCCGGGATTCCAGCCCAATAACGCAATATAATTGATAATAGCTTCCGGCAGATAACCTTTGGCGACCAAATCTTGGAAAGAAGCATCACCATTACGCTTGCTTAACTTATGTTGTGCATCTTTCATAACGGGTGGAACGTGAACATAATGCGGGTGTTCCCAGCCAAAATCTTCATAAATCAGATTATATTTCGGGGTGGATGAAATATATTCGTTGCCTCTGACAACGTGTGTGATTTCCATCAAATGGTCATCAATAACATTGGCAAAGTTATATGTCGGCAAGCCGTCAGATTTGAGCAAAACACCTTCATCCAACTCATCATAGTCAATTTCAATATCACCATAAACTTCATCGTGATATTTGGATTTGCCAGTCTTGTTAATGGTTTGACGAATAACATAAGGCTCACCAGCGGCAACTCTTGCTTTGGCTTCTTCCAAGCTCAAATGTTTACAAGGGTCTTGAAACTTGATGTTTTGCTCTTCGTCTTTTTGTTCATCGGCATCTTCTTTGGAGCAGAAGCAATAATGCGCGCCGCCTAATTCAACCAATTTGTGAGCATATTCGGCATAAATGTTTCTTCTTTCAGATTGAATATAGGGTCCATAGTTGCCACCGATATCCGGACCTTCATCCCAATTCATTCCAACACGTTTTAAAGTGGCATAAATAATATCTGTTGCACCTTCCACATAGCGTTTTTGATCAGTATCTTCAATACGCAAAATAAAGTCTCCGCCATTGGCTTTGGCAATCAAATACTCATAAAGAGCTGTTCTCAAGTTGCCAATATGCATATATCCTGTCGGGCTTGGGGCAAAACGTGTACGAATTTTCATTGTTTTTTACCTTATTATCAAAATTAACTCAAATTGGCTCTAACATAAAACAAAAAAATGCTCTTGCCAAGCATATTTTGTTTGTTTTTTGTTGCTCAGTTAACCAAAATTTAGTATAATAAGAGCTAGGTTATATAGGAGAATATAACGAAAAGGAAGTAAAACGATGTGTCAAGAACCAAGACATAGTTTGCTTTT
>CASFJL010000023.1 GCA_949295005.1 uncultured Pseudomonadota bacterium
GTTCGAATTTTATGTGCTTAATTTATTTCTACTTTGGTGTTTTGATTATGATATTTTTTTTAATTTTTACTCTCTGCCCCATACTTTGACGATGAACCTCCCAATAAACATCTCAATGAAGAGAGATACTGGGACTATTTATAATTTATCTATACTAATTTGTTTACAATTTTAGTTATACCATATTTTTAAGGTCAAGTCAAATGCCCTTCAAAAAAATGGACAAAATTTGCGGATTTAAAAGTTTAAAAAGGCGTGTAAAATCAATGAGATATGAGCTTATTTTGATTTTTTATATTTTTTTACTTTTTATTCATAAATTATTTTCGAATCGGCATTTCTTGCGCCAAAAATCCACTCGAATGAGAAAAAGAATCCAAAACCGCATCATCATAAAAATCAAAAATATATTTGTTTTTCAACGCAATATCATACAATCTGAAACAATCGGCTCTGCTTTTATCAATATTTTGCTCTGCATAAACCGCTGTTGCAATCCCCAAATTGGCAGCATCGGTCAAATAAGAAAAATCTCCGGCTGTTCCCACAAAAACACCACCGTTTTTCAAATTCAACAACAAGGCATAATAAATATATTCAAAACGCATTTGCTCTTTTTCAAACTTTTCATAAAACAAACCCTGATAATATGTCTGAGCCTCATCTAAAACTTCTGTTTTTAATAATTTTTTCCGATTATAAAAAAACATATTATTTCTAAGGCAAAAATCACATATAAAATCTGTAACATCATTTGGCGTTTGTGCAGAGTTAATAAAAACCACCTGATACCCCATTTGCACAAAATCAAGAGCTCTGTCTGCCATACGCAAGGCGTCTGCCGCATCAAACTTGACTTTATATTGATTGGTGTTTTCTCCCAAAACAAACATCACTGTTTTTTTGTTCAAAAACTTTGCACATTCATCTGAAACATCAATTTTTTGAGCCAAAAGCTCACATTTCTGCCAATTTAACCCAAATCCCAAATTCAGAGCCAAAACAGATTTTTTTTGCAACTTTTCATTCTGATACCACAAATTTTCTTCATATTGTGACAAATATTGATGTGTAAAATTTATAAAACCAGCGTGTTGATATTCAAAATATTTACTGCCCAAAATATATGTTTTGGGCTTTTTTTGTTTTTTTAGCGCATAATAATCCAGCACAAAAGCCAAAATTTTATCCAAACATTCAGCCTCATTGGCAACAAAATTTTGGCACAACAAATAAAACTTGTTTGGAAATATTGCCAAACCGGCAAACAACTTATCAAGCTCAGAAAACAAATTTTGCCTAAACAAGAACTCATCTTGCAAAAAAAGCGCATATTTGGGAAGACAAAAATCCAGCGTTTCAATGTTTTTGAAACAATCATCCCACTTAGATAAGGCAGAACTATCTTCTCCTGCCCAACCGCGTCCGACAACCACCAAATTTTTTTTCATATTATAAACCTTCAATGTTTATATATATGCCAATATATATAAATAATATTAAATAAGGCTTAAGATTAATATTAATAAAATTTCTTCCGCATCTTGATAAAAAACTTTAACAGCTTATTATAAATATAAAATCAACATCACGTTATATGGATTGTAATATGCTTAATATATCATTTAACCGTTTGCAAAAAATTTTTATCAGAGATTTTAATTTATGTTTTTTTGCCAGTTTGTGTTTGCTATCTTTGCATCCGCAAATTTTAAGCAAAATCAGCCTAGCCTCAGACATAATGTTATATTGGATTTTGCCCATCATGAGCGGATTGATCATTGGTGGTTTATTTTTGTTTTTAAACCGCAATCTGGCAAAGTTAAAATACACTCAGCGTTATTATAACAATGACAAAAAATGTTTGTTTATTGTAGCTTTTTGTTCCGGATTTATGGCTGTTTATATCTCTGTTTCTCCAATTTATACATATTTAATCAGCTCTTTTATAATCTTTTTGGCAATTATGAACATAAAAGATTTTATTGGGGAGTTAAAAAGCATTTTGTCACCAAACACATACGCCACACCAAACATAATTGGCAATTTTTTTGGTTTTTTCATCAATTTGGTTATAAGCTTTACGGTAATCAATTTATCCATCAACAGTTTGCATATATATAACAATGTGCCCCAAGCATTTGAATTTGGCAACGGAGCCGCCCATGTTATTGATGCATTTTATTTCACGGTCATCACCATGACCACTGTTGGCTATGGAGATATCACACCTCAAACTATCATTGCCAAAGTAATGGTCTCTTTTGAATGTTTAACCAGTTATCTTCTTTTTGGTATTATGATTGGGATTATTACAAGAGGAATAGATTTTGACAATAAATCATAAAATCTGCAAAAATATTTAAATGTTTCAAATCTGTTATTAAATCATGGGGCTTTTTTTGTGCATTTATACGGGATAAAAATGCTTGCCAAATGCCCTTTTTCGTGTTCTAATAAATATAGGGAAAGAATATTTCTTTCCTAAAAACAAAAGGATATTTATTATGAAAAAACATTCAAAACATATTTCAAAGAAAGGATCTCAGGCCGATTCAGCCGAGCCTCCGAAACACAATTTTTGCTTTAACTTTTCTTTTAATGAGGACTGCGTTGCTCTGAAGGAGGTGTAAGATGCTTACCTTCAGATATACAATTACAGCAGACGACATTAAAAAGGTGAGAGAGATTTCCGCTTCTGCGCCCAATTTTGACGAAGATTGCGTAGATATTACCGCACATTTGGCAGATGATGCCTTATATCAGACAGAGCACCCCGAAGATGAGGATTATCCGCACGATACCAACTTTATTTTTGCAGAAAAAGATGGTATAACTTGCGCTTATGCCTGCTATGGTGAAATTGCCGATTCTGACGGAACCTTTGAGCTCTATTGGTTGGCAACACACGCAAAATATCAAGGGCAAGGAATTGGTAGACAACTGATAAGCAAATTGGTTGAACACATCAAAGCCTTGGGCGGACGCAAACTTTACTTAAAAACAGACAGCAAGCCTGAATATAAAGCCACCCGAAAATTTTACAATTCTTGCGGCTTTACATTAGAGGCAACCTTAAAGCAATATTATGACCGTCATGATGACTGCTGCATTTACGGCATGTGTCTTGATGATTGCGATTTGGAAAGCTTATGCTATAACGCTGCTGAATAATAAAAAGATAAAGCCACACCTTGCATAAAAAGTGTGGCTTTGTTTTATTTTTGCAGAGCTTCAATTAATCTTTGTGGATTTACCACAACACCAACATCAGGTAAAAAATCACCGGTTGCAAGCGCTTTTTGCCAAAATTCTTGCCCGCTCAAATTGGGTTGAACATTTTTTGCCAACAAAAACAATCCGCATTTATAAGCCTCCAAATTAGCATGATATGGGCTAAAAATATAAGATTTCAACCTATCGCTTCCGGCAACCGTATGTCTTCCGGCAGGCATACATAAAGTTTGACGCAGGCGCTTTTCATCGGGTATCCGTTGTGGATTTTTAGAATAAAACAATTCATAATCTTCAAAATTTTCAACGTCTCCGCCGATTTTGCACCCAACGCCTTTGGCCCCATAATTTTGATAATCAAAGGGCAACCAAATACCGAGCTTTTGCGCACGTTCCGCCGCTCGCTTAAATTCTGCAGCTCCTTCTTCATCTTGAAAACATGGCGACAACAATCCGCGCAGCAGACAGACTGCATCAATTCCGTTTTTTCCCTTTTTGATTAATTCTTCGTGCAAATCACAAATTTTATTAAGAGCAAGGGCATAATATATTTGCGCACGACCGATTGTTCCGACCGAATAGTAATAAACATCAGCCTTGGGTGCCACGCCGCAGGTTTTGCCAACCAGCGCCGAAACCAACTGTGTGCCGCTCAAATCTCCGCCTTCAGGCAAAACATCATATTCTTCATAGCCTTTGATATTTTGATAATATTCCAAATGATTGGAAAGTTTGCGCCAATCAATCACCGCCACAGCCCGATTTTGCCCCGTTATTCCTTGCTTATGTAAATTTTTAATTCCGAGACCAAAGTTTTTGCGTTGTTCCAAAAATTCTTTCGGCATGAAATGCGGCGGAAGTTTGGAAGCATCTTTCGGCCAAATTGTTAAATCAGAATAAGTAACAAAAGAAACATCCATTTTAGACAAGTCATAAGCCGATAAATCCATATAAGATAAATCGAGCCAAGGCACGAAATCCCCAAATGGGGTTTGCATTTGAAAATTTTTGAAATCTATATGCGGATTTGAAGACATCAATTTTTGTTTGCGCGCTTCAAACATTGCCTCGCCTTTATCATCAGCATAAAAGCGCAATGGTTTTTGCATGGAGAGATTTTTACGTTCAATAAGGGCGGTTGCCAACTTGACGTCATCTGCGCTTTGCAAATCATTCCAACTGTCAAAGCCATATTCTTTGGCAATCACGTGCTGCATATTCATTAAGGATAAATCTTCTTTTTTACCAAAAACTTTTTGACAACGAAGCTTTGCCTTATTGTTTTGCGCGCGATATTCTTTTAACAAAGATTTTGCTTGAGATTTAAAAAGATCAATATATTCAATCATGACAATTCCTTTCCGCAACTCATCATTAACCTGTTCGATGGGTATAAATAAGTTGTTTAGAGAAATTATAAAAAAACAAATAAAAAAAGCGGCAATGAAAAACTTTGGCGAACATTCCGAGCGCTTGCCCCACTCATAAAAATAAGGATAGCACTTTTTCTTTGCCTGTCAAGAAAGATCACAAAAAAAACCCTTCCTAAAGTCACCCCTAGGAAGGATTTTCTTTTTTATCTACTATTTCTTTTCTTCAACCGGAACCACGTTAATATGCAGTTCTTTGAGTTGTTGCTCGGTTACAAAGTTCGGGGCTTGCATCATCAAGTCTTGCGCCTTACCGTTCAATGGGAACAAAATCACGTCACGGATAATCGGCTCATCCAAGAGCAACATAACCAAACGGTCAACACCATAAGCAGAACCGGCGTGCGGAGGAGCGCCAAACTTAAACGCACTAATCATACCGCCGAACTTGTTATCAACCACGCTGTTGTCATAACCGGCTATTTCAAAAGCTTTGTACATAATATCCGGCTCATGGTTGCGTACGGCACCTGACAAAAGCTCAACGCCGTTACAAACAAAGTCATATTGATAAGCCAAAATATCCAACGGATTTTTGTTCAACAAAGCATCCATTCCACCCTGCGGCATAGAGAACGGGTTATGAGAAAATTCAACCGCACCGGTTTCTTCATTTTCTTCATAGAACGGAAAATCAACAATCCAGCACATTTTGAAAGAATTTTCATCAACCAAGCCTAACTCTTCGCCAACCTTGTTGCGCAAACGACCGCTGAATTTATCAAACTTCATACCTTTGCCAACCATAAAGATAACGGCATCACCGTCTTTAACGCCATAGTTTGCTTTGAGTTCGTTCAATTTTTCTTCACTCAAGAGTTTGGCAATACCTTTGGCTCCGGCTGAGGCAAAAGCCACATAAGCAATACCGCCCATGCCTTCTTCTTTAGCATAAACATCGAGCTTATCAAAGAAAGAACGCGGTTTTTCGGCAATACCTTCAACCACCATGGCTTTAACGGTTTTGCCTTCTTTAACCAAACCGTCATAAACACCAAAGCCGCTGTTGCCGAAGAATGACGTTGCATCTTGCAAGATGAGCGGGTTACGCAAATCTGGTTTATCTGAACCATATTTAGCCATAGCTTCACGGAACGGAATATGGACAAACGGTGCTTGGTCAACTTTTTTGCCATTGGCAAATTCATTAAAAATCGTGCCCAAAGTATGCTCAATAACCTTGAACACATCTTCTTGAGTAGCAAAACTCATTTCCATATCCATTTGGTAGAACTCACCCGGAGAACGGTCGGCACGTGGGTCTTCATCACGGAAACACGGTGCAATTTGGAAATATTTATCAAAGCCTGATACCATCAACAATTGTTTGAATTGTTGCGGAGCTTGTGGCAAAGCGTAGAACTTTCCGGGATTCAAACGAGAAGGAACCAAAAAGTCACGTGCACCTTCCGGAGAAGAAGCCGTCAAAATCGGAGTTTGATATTCGGTAAAACCTTGCTCACGCATCAATTCGCGAGAGCGTTGAATAACGGCAGAACGGAGCAAAATATTTTTGTGAATACGGTCTTTGCGCAAATCAAGAAAACGATATTTCAAGCGCAACTCTTCCGGAGCGTCATCTTCAATAGCAATTTGGAAAGGCAAAACCTCTGCCTGAGAATGGATTTCTAAAGCACTGACAACAATTTCAATATCACCGGTGGGCATATTTTTGTTCACGCTTTCACGTGCAATCACTTTTCCGGTAATACCGATAACCGATTCGGGACGAATGGATTGGATTGTTTCAAACAAATCGGAATGACTATCAAACACACATTGAGTAATTCCGTAATGATCTCGCAAATCCACAAAGCACAAGTTTCCGAGATTACGTTTGCGGTGAACCCAACCGGCGAGTTTCACCTCTTTATTAATATCTGCGGCACGAAGTTCACCACAGGTGTGTGTACGATAGCAATTCATATCTAAAAACCTCTTATATTATTTTTTTATATCGGAGTATATTTTTAGACCGAATGTACATGAAAAGCAACTAAATTTAACAAAAAAAATACGCTAAATAAATTATTCAGCGTATTTTTTAGATTTAATCTGCAAGGCCCTTCCCTTTTCCTAACAAACTTTTCTTCAAAAGACTGTTATATTTTGCCATAGAAACTCTTGCCTGATATGCTTCATGAACATCATATTTATCAACTTGTTGAGATAATTTATGATTAATTTTTATCAAATCAGACATCGTTTTCAAAGGTGCGGGAACTTTATGTTGAACCAACTATCTTTTTGCAAATTGCAACTCTGCCAAAAATTGAGCCTCAAAACCGTAAAAAGACTTATGATACGGAGTCTCCAATTTTTCTTTTTGTGTTACAATATTTCCAATCTCACGCATCACATTCAGGCTCAACACAACATCTTTTTGTCTATTTTTTTTGCAAAAAAAAAAAAGATTATTTACAAAAAAAAGCGTTGTTTGTCATCACGACAAATCAACGCTTTCAATTTTCATAGCTAGATATATCTTATACAACTTTGTAGCCATCTTTTGCCGTTACAAACTTGCGCTGACGGTTAGCAAGATTGACAATCCAACCAGTTTCTCCGTTGCAAACAGCATCAACAGCTTCAAGCTGTGTTTTTTTGTTACCGTGAATGACTGAGCGAACACCGTAAGTAGCCTCTTTCATATAGATATTACGTGGTTCAGCATATTTGCGGAATTTCTCTAAACCAGCTTGATTTGCATCTACCATTGTGAGGTTTGTTTGTTTCTTTGCCATAGTATTAAGTTTATCTCTAGAAAAATCTAAAGAATGGACGCTCCTACCGCCCTTAATGGTTAATAATATAAAAATACTTATCGCATAAATACAAATTAAACAGATAAAAAAATAAATGTCAACAAAAAATTTGACAAAATTTTTTACCACTCAATAATGCCGGAAAATTTGTGTGCTTTCTTCCAATCAAGAAGTTGCTCAAGAGTTTGAATATTGTCTTGCATCACGGCTTTGTAATATTCCATACCACTGATTTTTATATCATCAGGTGTTTCAAACTTAAGTCTTAATATGGTTTCTTTTTGCGCATCGGTCATTTGTGTTTTGATTTCCTCGGCAATTTTTTCAAAATGTCCGTCATATTTTGAACCTTGTTTAATTTGAATGATGTCAATTTGCCAAACCTGATTATCAGAATCTGCACAAGCAAGATGCCACTCAAAACATTCTTCTTCTGTTTGGGCTGAATTTATAAACTGACAAGATTGAGCGTTCAAATTTTCAGCAATTTGAGCAATCACATCAAAGCTATGTCCGAGTTTGAGTTCCGGCGTGTATATATGAAAATCAATATCCAAGTGTTTGGCCAAAACACCTATTTTTAATGAGCCAACCAAATTGACTTTGGCACCAAGGCTTTCAAAAAGCGGAACAAGGCGGGATTTTCTTACCACTTCCCATGCGCGTTTTTGATTTTCTTGAGATTTTTCTATATAATTTTCAGTCATTTGGTCTTTTATCCTTTGTTTATCGGCAAAAGGTTGATGATTTTTTCAAGCTCATAGCCTCCGTCATATTCGGCACCAAATCCGTCTTTGAGTTTGCCAATATCTTTAACCTCTAAACAAGCCCGAACAGGTTGAGAGTTTGGAACTTTATGCCCAATGATTTTTTGATAAGCCGGCATCAATGTTTGAGATTTATCAATCACCCAATACTCTTTATTATCTGCTTCATTAGTAAAAGAGCGAACCTCGTGTCCCATACGCAGTGTTCCGCAAACTTGTTTATTCTCAGAACAAGAACACAAAAAAACCCAAGCTATAAATGCAAAAAAGATTCTATTCATATTTATCCACTTTATCCACGCATAAAGTTTTTAATTTGATGATTGATAATATTTTTTGTTTGTTGATTTTGATGATATTTTTTAGCCCTATCAACCAACCAATTGTAAATTCCTTGCATTTTTTCATCACCAAGAGCGGCAAAGTCTTCCGGATGCCATTGAATAAAGCAACAGTGGGTTGTTTTTCATTATTTTTTTGTTTTTCAGATAATTTTTGCGCATCTAAAGGATTAAACTCTAAAATCGGCGTGATACCGGCTTCTGTAAGTTGTTTGATTTTTTCATCAGAAATTCCGTAAGTTTCATATTCGGGAAGATATTCTAAATATACTTTTTGCATTTTCATTCTTGTTTTTCCTTGTTGTTTATTGATAAAATCAACAATAACACAAAAGTCGTGTAGTTACAATAATTTTATATTGACTTTATTTTTTATGAGCTTAAAACAAATAGCCGAAAGCGAATGCTTTTTAAATGTGGATTTAACCTAACTTGTCCCGCAACAGAGGACTAAAAAAGGAGACTGAATTTATGCAAAAAACTGCTGAATCGGTGTCTCTCGGACACCCTGATAAAACTTCCGACTATATTTCAAGCTATATTCTTGACCGTATGATTGAACAAGACAAATCGGTTAAATATGCCGTTGAGGTGATGCTCAAAGATAATACCGTTATTTTGGGCGGAGAAATCAAAGGTAACGTATCTTTGGATAAGGTCAATGATTATGTATTAAAAGCACTTGATGAAGTTGGATATTCTAAAGATTATGCCAAAATTTGGGGCAAATATGCCATTGAGCCAGAAAAAATCAAGGTAATAAACCTCATTGGTCAACAATCTGCCGAAATCAACCAAGGGGTTGAACAAGACGGTTGGGGTGACCAAGGTGTGTTTGTTGGTTATGCTTGCCAAGGTGAAGAAAATCTCAATCGAGAGCTTTATTTAGCACGCAAGCTAAACAAAGCTTTGTATCAAAAAGCTCTAAAATCAGACCATCTCGGTTTAGATATCAAAACCCAAATTACATTAGATGATAATGGCAAAATTGAAACAGCCATTGTTGCCGTGCCAATGCTGAAATCTGAAGATTTGACACAATTTGTTATTGACACCCTCGGTGAAACGCCAAAAAATATTATCATCAATGGTACAGGAGCTTATACTTACCACTCTTCGATTGCCGATTGCGGTATCACAGGTCGCAAACTTGCTTGCGATTTTTATTCTACCGCTTGCCCAATCGGTGGTGGCAGCCCATGGACCAAAGATGCATCTAAAGCAGACTTAACCCTTAACCTTTATGCACGCAAGCTTGCTAAGCAATATTTAGCCGACAATGACGAGTGCTTTGTTTATTTGTCTTCTTGTATCGGCAAAGCAGAATTGCCAAGCGCAGCGGTTAAAACAATTAAAAATGGTTCAGTCTCCATGCAAAATATCAAAATCAATCTCAAACCATCAGAAATGATTGCAGAACTTGGTTTGAACAAACCTGTCTTTGCAGCTCTTTGCAAAAACGGATTAATTTGATTTTTGCTTGAAATCAATAAAAAGCCTGATTAAATTAAAAAGAGTTTAGTCAGGCTTTTTTTATGAGGCAAAAAAATGAAAAAAATTTGGCATTTGGCAGAAGAATATTCTTTACCCCTAATTTTAGGAATTATCTTTTCTCTTATTTGGGCAAATGTAAATTATGTCTCTTATCAAAATTTTTTGCATTATAAAATAGGTGGTCTGTTTGATGTGCATTTTGCCGTAAATGACATTTTTTTAGTTTTGTTTTTTGGGCTTATTTCCATTGAAATTGTTCATGATTTATCACCAAACGGCGCAATGCATCCTCTGCATAAAGCTATTGCCAATATTATGGCGGCAATTGGCGGAATTGTTTGCCCAATAATGGTGTTTTTTATTTTGAATCTGCTTTGGGGAAATCCGTCCTATTCTAACGGTTGGGCAATTGGCACGGCAACAGATATTGCCGTGGCTCTCTTGTTTGCCAAATTTATTTTTCCCAAAAAACACGCCGCATTTTCATTTTTGCTGTTTTTGGCCATTATTGATGACTTTGCAGGCTTAGGTATTATTGCCATATTTTATCCTAATCCTGATAAACCGGTACAATTAGAATTTTTGAGCTTGGTCGCATTAGCCATAGTTTTAAGCTACGTCATTAAACGCATAAGAGTAAAATCTTATTGGTGGTATTTGTTTCCAACACTTATTTCTTGGGTTGGCATGTTCAAAACAGGTTTACATCCGGCGTTGGCTCTTGTGTGGATTGTACCTTTTATGCATTTATCAGATGTAAAACATTCTCCGATTAATGCATTGGAACATGACCTCAAACCTATTGTGGACTTTGGCCTATTTTTCTTTGGTTTAACAAATGCCGGAGTTCCTTTTTCAAGTGTTTCGATTTTAACCCTTATTATATTCATGTCCTTATTCATAGGAAAAACTTTTGGCATTTTTATTTTTGTAAAAATGAGTGAAAAACTCGGCTGGAAAATGCCAAGAAAAATCAACAACACAGAACTCATTTTAATTGGTATGACCGCAGGCATTGGTTTAACGGTTTCTTTATTTGTGGCAGATATAGCTTATGTTGAAGAAGAGATAAAAGCCGCTGCAAAAATGGGAGCTTTGCTCAGTTTGTGTAGTGGAGGAATTGCTTTAAGTATACAAAAACTTAAAGATAAAAAACAATAGATTTTATAATATTACAAAAATATTAAATTTCTTTCTCCATCTTTACGAAAATTTATTTCCATGCTAAATACCCCATTCTAAATATGGAGAGATTAATATGGCAAATAAAAATAAAGTTCAATCAACCTTAACCAAAAAAGAGTTAGAAAATATTTTTTCAATATATAAAGCTTATATGGCTTCAACAGCATCATCTTCAAAAACAGATAATGCAAAGAATTATTTTGAAAGCCTTTTAAGTAATGCAGAAAAACATATTCACAATTTTGCATTAGGAAACATCAATATCGAACCCGAAGCTTTTGATTTAATGGAATTATATATTGAAGAATTTGGCAAAAATTATATCCGACAAAACCAAAAGTTAGTTTATAAATTCACTCAAGATGCCGCAAAAGCAAAATTAAGATTAAAAAAATTGCGTTTTTACAAGAGCAAAATGCCGGAAGCAAAAAATAAAACTCATGCAGCAAAAACACATAATCAACAGCCGTCTCCAATTATGCAAAGAAGTGAAACACAACAAAAAACCGAAAATAGAAATATCTCAAACCACAAACATTCATTTTGGAACAATATTTCTTTAAAATTGACAACAATTTCAAAAACATTCAAAACCAAAATAAAAAATTATGGTATTAGCTCAATAGCTGTGTTTGGCTTATCTAGCATAGCAGCTCCAACAGCAAGCAGCTCATATAAGTACTGGTCTTTGGAAAAAACAAATACTAAAAAAGTTACAAGTGAATATAAAGCTCCTATTAACAACACAGAGCAAAACACATATACACAATGGAACACACATATTTCAGACTCAGCACAAATTGCCCCAAGTTCTGATATTGAACCCATAGTTCCTTTTAAGGCAGAATATGCCGAAATAATTGCCCAAAATAAAAAAGATTATCAAGAATTTGTGCAACATGTTTCTGAAAAATTTTCAAATAATATTAATGAGTTAAACAACTCAAACAGCCAAAAAAAATTACAATTTTATAAACAGCAAGGTCAATACCTTTCAAACATAGGAAAATCAAAAAATATTATTCCCAACAGAAGTTGTGAGTCTATGAGTAATGTGACACTATTAAGCGTTGCCGAGCAAAATAAAGAAAACTTTATCAGTAAAGCATGTCAAAATATCTTACAAGAGATTCCCAACCCTCACGCGTGTTTTTCAAGTTTAAAAACGCTCAAAACCCAAAAAACAAAAAATTTAGGAGATAAAATCTGCCAGATTTTTGAAAAAAATCCCAATGCAATTGTAGCCGCATGGATACATAATTCAAAAGGAGGCAAACATAGAATTAACTTTGTAGGTTCTGGTAATGGAAACATTTATATGTTTTCTTACAATAATGACAGGATAAAAAAAATTAATAAAGAGAAATTAGGCTGGTTAAAAAATTTATCTGCAGAATATCATACATTAAGCACCAACATAATAAATAAGGCAAATGATTTAGCAATCAGCACCTCTGCGGAAAGATTACAAACAAAACATCAAAAAGAAAATTTACAACATTTTATCCAATTAAGAAAATCCAATTTATTAGCCACAAACTTTCAATAAAAAAAGGAGAACTAATCTCCTTTTTTTATTGTATAAAATTATATTTCAATATCAATTTCCACACGATTATTTATTCTGCAATTTTGAGGAATTGCTTTGCCATATATATCCAAATTAGGAACTTTTGGCGCAATATCAGCCATACCGATTGCTTCGAAACGATTTTTATCAACACCAAGCTTAATAAAACGATTAACAATCGCACTTGCCCTAGCGGCACTCAAATCCCAATTATTCACCTCTTTAGGCTGACTATCAGTATGTGCTCTGACAATAACTTTATATCTTTGATATTTTTGAGAATTTAATAATTGAGCAATTTTTGCCAAAGTTTCTGCATTTTCTTCTTTAATTACATTTGAATTTTCTTCAAACAAAAGCACGCTGGCCAATTCAATAAAACCGCCCTTTTCATTAGAGCCAAGCCCCACATTATCACCCAATTTTAAATCTTTAATTTCTTCCAAAAAATGCTTAACGGAACCTCTGGTAGAATCTCCGCTCAAAGAATTAAAAGCAGCCGCCAAAGCATATTCAATTTTTTCCATTTTGGCTTTATCCAAAGTAGAAGAAGCAAAAAGCACAATAAACAAAGCCAAAAGCAAAGTTAACAAATCAGAATAAGGGATAAGCCAAGTTTCATCGGCATGTTCTTCATGAGGAGCTTCGGGAGCTTTTCTTTTAACCATAATTATTTTCCTTCTGCTTCATCTTGTTTTAATTTGCGTTGAGCCGGCGGAATAAAGGCTTGCAACTTAGCTTCAATAGCCATGGAAGAAGCCCCTGATTGCAAAGCCAAAGCCCCTTCCATAATCATTTTTTTGACATCAACTTCTTCTTGAGAGATTTGTTTAAGTTTGTTGGAGAAAGGGTGCCATAAGACATAACCGGTAAAAATACCCAAAAGTGTAGCCACAAAGGCAGCCGCAATTGAGTGACCAAGCATATCAATGTCAGACAAATTACCCAAAGCGGCAATCAAACCAATCACGGCACCAAGCACGCCCAAAGTGGGGGCATACATTCCGCATTGAGCAAATATAAGAGCACCGGCTCTATGTCTTTCTTCCATTTGTTTAATTTCATTTTCTAAGGTTTCATAAATAAAATCAGCACCAAAACCATCTGCCACCAAAGACAAACTGGTTTTAATAAAAGGATCTTCCACTTCATTGGCTTTTTTTTCAATAGCCATAACACCATCATGTTTGGCAGATTTTGCCAAAGCAGAGAACATTTCCAAAACTTCTTGCTTACTAATAATTTTTTGTCCGCAAAAGATTATTTTAAAAAGCTTTGGAACTTTTTTCAAATCTTCCATTGTAAAAGCATTAAAAATAGCTGCGGCAGTTCCGGCAATAATAATCAAAAAAGCGGCCGGATTAATAAGAGCACTAGGGTCAGCACCTTTTAAGGCCATACCGACACCAACGGCAGCAACACCACCGAAAACACCAATCAGGGTAGATTTTTCCATTTATTTATTCCTTATAAAAAAATTCTTTTTTTACTTTTATATATCTGATTATTTTTAATTTTTGGTTAAATGAACAAAAAAAAGGCCTTGAGAAAAAACTCAATGCCTTTTTTTATTGGTATTTTTACCAAGAAACAGATTGCGCGGCAATATCAGTGGGAAGAGTGCCTTCATAATAGACCGTGGTTAAGATATGACGGTCAAGTCCGGCATGATATATTTTGCTATACTCCATTGTCTTGGTCTGAAATTCAAAAGCGCAAACCTTGTCTAAAATTTCTTTCGGACATTGAAGAATAGCTTCATCAGTTGAGGGGCGTAAAAAAGCGCGATAACCGCCGTAACGATGATAGGTGGTTATTCGGCAAATTTCTTTCAAGCCAACTGCCGGCTTCAATGGAAAATGGCATGAATAACTAAAACTTTCCGTACTGATAGGAAAAGCCTGTATCCAAAAGATATCTTTTTTCTCAATATCTGGAGAGAGTGCAACATATTCTTCCGTACCCCGCATAACCGGTTTTATCTTCTTGGCATAGAAGAGAATTTCTTCTTTGGTCATGGCTTCTTCCTGTTGAAGCAGTTTTTCCAATATAGGGAGAAGTAATTCTTTTTGTCTTTCGAAGCCACGTTGTTTAATCCAATCAATTTGTTCTTTTGTTTTCATAATAAGATATTTTTTTAATTAATAATAAATATGTTGTTTTCTTTATACTTTTTTTTATTTTTTTTGCAAGAAAAAAGACTTTATTTTTATTTTAACATGTTGTATTAATAGCTGAATTTTATAGAATTTTATAAGTGAGGAAAAAATGGTCATCAGTGCATTGCCGGTTCGCGGTACAAGAGATTATCTGCCTAATGAGGTAGAATTAAGAGATTATATTCAAACAACAATTTTGAATACTTATAAAAAACACGGTTTTCAACGTATTAATACTCCGATTATGGAAGATATTGAGCGCTTGAACAAAAGTGACGGCGGTGAGAACTTAAGCCTCATCTTTAAACTCTTAAAACGCGGTCAAAAACTTGATTTGAATAAAGAAAATTTGACAGAGAATGATTTGGTCGACAGTGGCTTGCGTTATGATTTGACCATGCCTTTGTCACGCTATTTTGCCAACAATCGTCAAAATTTGGTTTTGCCGTTCAAATGCATTCAGGTTGACAAAGTGTTCCGTGCCGAACGTCCGCAAAAAGGCAGATTACGTGAGTTTTATCAATGTGATATTGATATTATCGGCGATGCAAGCATCAATGCTGAAATGGAGCTTATTTTTGTAACATCTCAAGCTTTGCAAAACATTGGTTTTGAAAATTTTACTATTCGTATCAATGACAGACGCATTTTGTCTGATATTATCAAATATGCCGGTTTTGCGGAAGAAGAAATTCCGGCCGTTTGTGTGATTTTTGATAAATTAGATAAAATTGGTTTGGATGGTGTGAAAGCTGAGTTAGAAGAAAAAGAATATCCTCAAAACGTGGTAAAAAAGTTCATGGAGCTTTTGTCAGGAGATGCTCTTTCTTCCATTGATGCGGTTGAACCTTATGTTACAGATAAAGAAGTTGTTGCCAATGTAAAAAAAGTTTTACAAACTATTTCTACAATTGCTAACGGCAAGTTTAACATTGTTTATGATAAGTCTTTGGTACGCGGTATGGGATATTATACCGGCATGGTTTTTGAAATCAGCAGCAACAAATTTTCTTCTTCTATTGCCGGTGGCGGTCGTTATGACAAGATGATTGGCAAATTCTTAGGAGAATCTGTTCCTGCCGTTGGTTTTTCTATTGGTTTTGAACGTGTTTGCGAGATTTTGAAAGATGAAAACTTGCAAACCGCTCCGGAACAAAAAGTTATTCTTATCTATTCTGATAATGATGACTTTTCAGATGTTTTGAAAAAGTTCGGTGAGATGCAAAGTCAATATACTGCCGTTCGCTTGCTTAAACGCTCCAAAAAGCTAGGCAAACAAATTGACGGTTTGATTGACAACGGGTTCAATTATTCTTTCAATTTTGGTGAAAGTACGGAGCTTAAAGCATTGAGTAAATAAACAAAAAAAAGAACCGTAATTTTTTTATTACGGTTCTTTTTTTTATAGAAGATTTATCTGATTATCTTTTCTGCCCGATAAAAAGTCGGACTTGATTTTGTAAAGACTTTGGATATTTTCCTAATATCATCAAACCACTTTTCATCGGGTAAATCAGAATGACCTCGGAACTCGACCCAAGCGGCCTTTTCATTTTTTTGAAAAGATATCAAAACCGGATAAAGTTTCTGCGCATATTTTATGGAATATGCTTTCCACTTTTCAGCCCAACTTTTCACATCATCATAATGCCCATAAGCCACCAAGACAAAACTATTACATACGCTTTGCGGCATCACTTGAGCAAAGTCAAGTTCTTCAGGCTCTTGCCAAAACTCTTTTTGACAATGCGCCAAGTCTTTTGCCAATAACTTTGCATCAGAGCTATTTTCTAACTCAACTATGACAACATTTTTTACAGCATCTGAAAGAATCATAGCCTTCTCATCCAATTTCAAATCAGGATATTTATTCAAAATATTTTTTACATCCTGAACATCTGTCATTGTAAAGAAATAAGGTTTTAATGTATACATGGCGTTTAAATTTAATGGTTAAAAATTCATATTTATATCACATGTCGTAAACTCAATATCTGATGCCTCCCACTCACCGTTATCTGGCTGAATATTATGAACAAAGTTCAACATCATTCTTGTCCAAGCATCATCATTTGCAAGAGAATAAGACAAAAAAGAAACTGTTTTTTCCTCATCATTGACATAAAGAGCAAAATTGAGTTTTTTAAGCTCTTCTGAAGAAAAGCCGGCAATCACTTTGCAACATTGACACCATACGGCACACAATTGCGGTTCATCAACAAACTTCATATCAAAATGACAAACTTTAGAAACAGCTGAAGCATTAAACTTAAGCTCACAATACCTCACCGCGGCATAAAGGGGATAATTTTTCAAATACGCAACGAGCTCAGGTTTTGGGTTAACAAAAGCAAAAGCCTCTTCGCGACATCTGATACCATATACCAAAGCCTCATGAGAAGAAACATTTTTAGGCAAGTCTTTCAAAAAGCCACTCACCCTGTTAGACGGCATTCTTACCACCGCCACAGAAAACTTATCCTTTTCCATAACACAAATAATTAGTTTATAATAAGTGAATTAGAAACAGTAATAGCACAATTTATTATGAAATCAAGTTTTTTCTATATAATAAAAATTAGATTGAAAGCAATTTCATTTTGTTTTATAAAAAAAACAAATTTAATAAGGAAAAAATATGATAAATTTGATTAAAACAACTGAAAAGCTTGAAGAATTTTGCGCAACTCTAGAAAATAAATCTTTTGTCACAATAGATTTGGAATTTATCAGAGAAAAGACCTATTATGCAGAACTTTGCCTTATTCAAGTTGGCACAGAAGATATGGCCGCCATCATAGATCCATTAAGCAAAGACATCAATTTAGCATCGTTTTTCAAAATATTAGCCAATCAAAATATTGTCAAAGTTTTTCACTCCGGTCGTCAAGATATTGAAATTTTATATAATTTAACCGGAAAAATTCCCACACCATTGTTTGACACACAAATTGCCGCCATGGTATACGGCTACGGAGAATCTGCCGGTTATGAAAGTTTGGTCAAAAGTATTTTGAAAATAGATTTAGACAAGACTAGCCGTTGCTCCAATTGGGAGCTCCGCCCCTTAGATGAAAAACAATTACAATATGCATTATCTGACGTCACACACCTTGTTCAATTATATCTTCATTTCAAACAAAAGCTGGCAGAAGACGGAAGAGAAAACTGGCTTGAAGCAGAATTGGATATTTTGCGCAATCCCCAAACATATCAAACCAATCCTTATGAAGCATGGCGCAAAATAAAGCATCGCTCACACAATGCGCAAATGTTAACCATTTTAAGAGAATTAGCCGCATGGAGAGAGCAAAGAGCCCAACACAAAAACACCACCAGACAAGCAATTATCAAAGATGATTGTTTGGTCAACATTGCCGCAATGAACCCTAAAAATATTGAAGAGTTGTCCCAAATACGCAACATCAGAAAAGACATCATCAACGGCAAATTGGCAGAAGAAATTTTAAATGTTTTAGAATATTGCCGACACATAAAAAAAGAAGATTATGTCATTCCGCAAAGAGATAGACCTCTTCCCGCCGGCATTCAATCTTTATACGAGTTATTAAAGTTGCTCTTAAAAATTTGCGCACAAGAAAAGGGTGTTGTTGCCAAATTAATTGCCTCAGAAGAAGAATTAAAATCTTTTGCCGCGTTAAAAGAAGAAGACTATTCATTTTTGCATGGTTGGAAGAATGAAATTTTTGGGCAAAATGCCGTTTTGCTCAGAGACGGAAATTTATCCATTTCATATAACAAACAAAAGCATGAAACCATATTCAAAAGAAACAACCTCTAAAAAGAGGCTGCTTCCCGTTAGGTCTTTGTATGATGTTATAGGCTGTATGGAGAATTGTATATTTTATCAATCAATGACAAAATTTTTAACACCTTGTCATTTTTAATAGAATAATAAACCAACTGAGTTTTTTTGCGTGTTTTAACAATACCGGCCAAGCGCAAAACTGCCAAATGCTGTGAAAGAGAAGATTGGCTCATTTTCATCAGCTCAATCAGCTCACTCACATTGAGTTCTCTTGCCTTTAGATGGAACAAAATTTCCAATCTTTTGGGGTTGGCAAGAGCTTTCAAAAGTCTAGCTGCTTTTTCCAAATATTCACCACGCATTTTTAAACTCCTTTGGTAGAATCATACAATTACAATCTACCACACAACAAGTTGCAATAAAAGTTAAAGAACAACCAAAAGATATATATACTTAAATACATAGCCAATAGTTTTACTTTTAAAATTGCCAATCAAAAATAAGTAGATTATGATGAGAGCAAATTAATTCAAGGAGAAGATTATGCCTGAAAATGATATTCAAAATTTGAGCTTTGAAGATGCGCTCATTCAGCTGGAAAACATTGTAAGAGAATTGGAAAGCGGACGCATCAAACTTGACGATGCCGTCAAAGCTTATGAAAAAGCCGTTGCTTTGAAACAACTTTGCGAAAAAAAACTCAAAGACGCTCAGTTAAAAATTGAAAAAATTGAAATTGCCCCCAATGGCGAAATGACAACCACCCCGTTAGATAAGGTAGAAGAATAATGTCTGACATTCAAGAAAAGCTCAAAACCTTCTCTCAAGAATTTAATTATCATCTTGAAAGTTATTTTCCTCTTCCAAGCGGACCGGAAAAACGCGTGGTTGAAGCGATGAAATATTCGGTTATGAACGGCGGCAAGCGTTTGCGCCCGTTTTTGGTCTGTGAAACTGCCAAATTATATGGTATTCCCGCCTACCCCACGGCAATAATGGTTGCTGCCTCTTTAGAGATGTTACACTCCTATTCATTGATTCATGACGATTTACCTGCCATGGATAATGATGACTTGCGCCGCGGCAAACCCACTTGTCATAAGGCTTTTGATGAAGCCACCGCCATTTTGGCTGGAGATGGCTTGTTAACCCAAGCCTTTGAGCTTTTAAGTCACAAGACTTTGAATATGGATGCCAACATCCGTTGCGAGCTAGTTAACTTACTTGCCAATGCGGCAGGAGCATATAATGGTATGATAGCCGGACAAATGCTCGACATTTATGCCGAAACCGCTCCCAAAGAAGAAAATAACGAGAAATTGATTCTGCGTATTGAAGAAATGAAAACAGGCAGATTAATTCGCTATGCTTGCGAGGCCGGTGCCATTTTGGGCAAAGCCGATATGGATGAAAGATTGGCGATTGTCAATTATGCTAGAAAAATTGGTTTGGCTTTTCAAATTGCCGATGATATTTTGGATGTGGAAGGTAACCAAGAATTAATGGGCAAAAAGCTGCAAAAAGACGAGGCGCAAGGCAAAGCCACATTTGTTAGTATTTATGGCTTGGACAAGGCTAAAAAAATTGCGCGTGATTTAATCAAAGAGGCCAAAGAAAGCATCGCCATTTTTGGTGCCAAAGCCCAAACCTTGCAAGAGCTGGCAGACTTTATCATCGAAAGACAGAATTAAATAAGAAAGGCAGTCTGACTTTGGCGGTCAAGCTGGCTTCAGCTTGTCATCCTAAACACCATATTGTCATCCTGAACTTGTTTCAGGATCTCAGAAATTAGGCATAACTTTAAACAAGCTCATAAAAAAATAGACAAAAAGTATATTATCGTGTAATATAAAAGATATACTCTTGAGGAGAACTGTAATGACCGATAATAAACAAACATTAAATGACCTCAATCTTCCCTCGATATCGTTGATTGAAAAATTTTGCAACACACCGGAAGAAGTCAAAATCTTTTTTGCAGAAATGCTTTCTGTTTATGAAAACAATCCCACTCCGGAAAGTCTACAAATTATCGCAGAAAAAATAAAATCAAGAGAAAGTCGAGAAGAAAAACAAGCTTGGCTCAAAGAACAAACAAAAAATATTGATAATAAAGTCAAAACCGCAACTTTAGAAAAATATTTCAAACAAAAAAATCCTGTTCCTAAAGGTCTACCTACTTCCGGCGAACTTTTATCATTTTTAGACTACGTTCCAAGACAAGCCAAAGATGAGCTCATGGAAGCTCAAGCTGCCGGCAGAATCTTATCCCACTTGGAAAATGGCAATCCAGATTTAAAAAAGACTGTGGTTGCTCTAGATGAACAAGGCAAACCTAAAGAAGCAAAAGACTTTTTAAACAAACCCTTTGCTACAGAAATTCAACGCATGGAACAAATTGCAGACTTTTTAAGCGCATACAAAAGCAATCAGACCCAAATACATATCAACCAAAGACACGAAGAAAGTTTAGCCAACCTTGCCGGTGTTGAATTTACATCTCCGGAAGTTGATATTGAAAAAGCTTTAGAGGAATGCAAAAAAATGGCTTTGCAAACACTTGCCCTTTCGGCCGAAAAGTTAGAAAATTCGTATCCTAAAGCCGCTCAAAGACTTTCTGATTTGGTCGCAAGCTATGGAGAATATGACAAATCTCCGGTAAAATACGTTATCATCTCCAAAACAGCAAATAATGCTATCCAAAACAGCATAGATTTCTACGGTAAAGAAATAAAATATGCAGATATGCCTCCGGTTGAAACAGATAAGAGCTTTTCTCAAGATGAAGCAACTGTAGCCAAAGAGACCATCAAGAAAAGAACTTCTCAAATTCAACAAAACCATACAAATATACTAGCAATGTCTGCCGGTAGAGAATAAATAATTATTCTAAAAAAAGAGCGAGAAAAACCCTCGCTCTTTTCTCTAAAAGCACCGCCTTATTCAATATGCAAAACAGGATTCAGCTAAAAAAAGAGGCTTTTCAGCCTCTTTTTTCTATACCTCCGGAATGGAAGAATGTGTGCGTTTTTCTTCCGGCACCGGTTCATCTTTCGATTTATCAATCGGCTTTCCGGCCAATAAATCATTGATTTCTTCACCGGTCAAGGTTTCATATTCCATCAAAGCCTCAGCCAATTTTTCCCAATCTTCACGATGTTCGGTCAAAATTTTCTTAGCGTTTTCATAGCCTTGATTGACAAAGGCTTTAATCTCCGCATCCACCAGTGCTGAGGTTTCTTCACTCATATTTTGGTTTTGCGTGACGGACTTACCTAAAAAGACTTCGTTGGAATTTTCAGAATAACGAATTGGTCCGAGCTTGTCACTCATGCCCCATTCCATCACCATCGAACGTGCCAAGTTAGTCGCTGCTGAAATATCCGAAGATGCACCGGAGGTTACGGCATCATAACCAAATTTCAGCTCTTCTGCCACACGTCCACCCATCATAATCGTAAGGGTTGAATGCATTTTGGCACGAGAATAAGAATATTGGTCTTTTTCAGGAAGCTGTTGCACCATACCCAAAGCGCGCCCTCTCGGAATAATCGTTGCTTTGTGAATAGGGTCGGCCTCAGGCACATGAAGTGTACAAATAGCGTGTCCGGCCTCATGATAAGCGGTATTGCGCTTTTCTTTTTCATCCATAGCCACGGATTTGCGCTCATTACCCATCAAAACCTTATCTTTAGCTTCATCAAAATCAGCTGATGTCACTTTGCGCTTGTTCTTACGTGCCGCAATCAATGCTGCCTCGTTCACGAGGTTAGCCAGTTCAGCACCCGAGAACCCCGGAGTACCTCTTGCAACCACAGTCAAATCCACATCTTTAGCCAAAGGCACTTTGCGAACGTGAACTTTCAAAATAGCCTCACGACCACGCACGTCAGGATTTGTTACCGTAACTTGGCGGTCAAAACGTCCCGGACGCAGCAAAGCCGGATCCAAAACATCAGGACGGTTGGTGGCGGCAATTAAAATCACATTCTCATTCTCGTCAAAACCATCCATCTCCACCAAAAGTTGGTTCAAGGTTTGCTCACGCTCATCATTTCCACCGCCCAAACCGGCACCACGGTGACGACCAACGGCATCAATTTCATCAATAAAGAGCAAGCAAGGAGCATTTTTCTTAGCTTGTGCAAACATATCACGCACACGAGAAGCACCCACACCGACAAACATTTCCACAAAGTCTGAACCTGAGATGGAAAAGAAAGGCACATTAGCCTCACCGGCAACCGCTTTGGCAAGCAAGGTTTTACCTGTTCCCGGAGGACCGACGAGCAAAACGCCTTTGGGAATTTTGCCGCCCAGACGTTGGAATTTTTCAGGTTCTTTCAAAAACTCAACTACTTCTTCCAATTCTTGTTTAGATTCGTCACAACCGGCAACATCATCAAAAGTCACCTTTTTGTTGTTTTCAATCAAACGAGCGCGAGATTTTCCAAAGCTCAAGGCTTTATTGTTGCCTGAATTTGCTTGTTTCATAAAATAAATCCACACGCCCACAAGCAAAATCATCGGAAACCAAGAAACAAACACACCCCAGAATGTATCGGAAGAATTATCCTGAGGAGCTGCCGTAACTTTGGCACCGCTGTTGCGCAATGTTTCCACCATGGTTGGGTCATAAGGCGCATAGGTCATCAACTTTTGCCCATCAATCGTCGTACCTGTCACATCAGGTCCGGCTATTTTGACCTCTGCCATACGTTTGGCATCAACCTCATTCATAAATTCTGAAAAGGCAATTGTTTGATAGCCGTTTTTTTGCGCACTTCCGTTAAGCATATTCAAAACAGAAGACAAAAGCACAAAGGCCACAATCCAAATAACAATACTTTTTCCTGTTTTCATATCCAATCCTTATTTTTTTTAACTTATTTATATATAGGGACTAATTTTAGCAAAGACAATCTCAATTTATGAGGTATCTTCAATTTCTTATATTTAGGGTACAAATTGCAAAAATTTTCCCAGTCTTTTTTAGATGGTTTGTTTTTAATTTTTAGCTCGGGCACAATCCAAATCTGCCCATATTTTTTAATGATTTCACATCCGCCCAAAGTGCAAGAAACAAAATCATCTTCATTTAAGCGCATCATCAAACGGTGCAATTCGGAAGCCTCTGGTTTATATTTGGCTTTGCCTTGCTGATAGAGCAAAGTTCCCAAAACGCGGAATAAAAGTTCTTCATGCAGTTCGCCCAAATTTTTCTCGGAAAAAGAAACTCCTGCTCCACCCCAAAAACGAACATGATTTTTAATATATTGATTAACCCGATGTTGCACATAATCCAAAGTCGATTGCAACACTTTCATGGTTTCGACCAAGCGCTGCGGTGTAATGCCTAAATTTTCTTGCAATTGAGGCATAAATTTGCGCACTCTCACCCGCAAAAAATCATCACATTGATTTGAAGGATCTTCCACCCACTCAATTTGGCGGTTATAAAGATATTTTTTCAACTCTTCCGGCATAATAGACAAGAGCGGACGAATAAGTGTTAAACCGTTGCGCTGTGTTACGGCACGCATTCCGCACAAACCATCCAAACCGCTTCCTCTTTGCAAGCGCATAAAAAAAGTTTCTGCCTGATCAAGTGCCTGATGCGCAATTGCCACAACTTTAACACCATTTTTCCGGCACCAATCGGCAAGCAGATTATAACGCGCTTCTCTGGCAGCCTCTTCAATTCCGTTTTTGGGCTTGTCTCCTTCCCAAGTTAAAATATGGTGTTCTATCTGAAAAGCCTTCATCACCCTGCCAACATAAAGAGCTTCTTTTGTAGATTCTCCACGCAACTTGTGGTCAACGGTTAAAGCAATGATTTTTTTATTAAGCGAGGACAACTCTTCTTGCATCATCAACACCAAAGCCAAAGAGTCTGCCCCGCCGGAAACAGCAACGGCAAACTCTTTAACTTCGGATAATCCATATTTTTCTAAAAATTTTTTAATCAAGGCTTTAGCTTCTATTTACAACCCAGTTTTTTGGCTTCTTCAGCGGCTTTTTTAGTAATACGCTCTTCAGCTTTCGGAAATTCTTGTTTCATATTCATAAAAGCTTCACAAGCAGCATCTTTATTATTCATTTGCACCATACTCATACCAAGTTTGAGCAAAGCATCTGCACCTTTTGTGCCATCCTTATAATTTTTATAAACTTTACCAAAAGCCACGGCAGCCTCTTTATATTGTTCTTGAGAATAATAGACTTCCCCTAACCAAAATTGAGCGTTGCCGGCCAATTTATCTTTTGGAAAACGACGCAAAACAGAATCAAAAGAAGCTTCAGCCTTATCATAATTTTTGGCTTTGAGATATTCCAAACCTTCTTTATAAATTTGTTCTGCATTTTTAGAAGGCATTGATGGCAAATCAGTTCCCTTATCCACTATACCTCCGACCAAAGACTTTGGAGCATTTTCTGCAACTTTGGGCGCAAATTTTTCTTTTGGTTCTTGGATTCCGGCTCCACTTGCTTTAATAGGCTTGCCTTCAATCATAGAAATACGCACATCCACATCACGATTAATCATATCAATACGCTCATTCATTGCCTTGAGCTGATATTCAATTTCATCCAAGCGACCGTTGATTTTGCGCATATTTTCATCCATCTCGCCAACTCTAAGAGCCATATCAGAAGAAGAAACTGGTCCAAAATCTCCATCATTTTTCATGCGATAAGCATCTCTTTGCAAGACTCTCACTTCTTCTTTCAAAGCCTCTACATCAGCCTCCAATGCGCCAAACTGTTGAGCCTGAGCCGTTGAACACAAAAGGGAGAGAGAGAAAGATAAAAACAAAATTTTAGATATTTTCATTAAAACCTCACAAATTTTTCAAAACTTTTCTTAGGTTAAAACAAAAAACATATAAGCTCAAGCAATAAAAAAAACGTATCCCAAATTAGGATACGTTTTTATCAATTTCTGGTATAACTGTTAATTATTTAGAAGAAGCTTTAACAACAGTTACAGCACGACGGTTTTGAGCCCAAGCAGCTTCGTTGTTACCCAAAACAGCCGGTCTTTCTTTACCGTAAGAAATTGTAGAAATTCTATCAGCAGCTACGCCTTGAGAAATGAGGTATTGTTTAACAGCGTTGGCACGGCGTTCACCCAAAGCCAAGTTGTATTCACGAGTACCTCTGTCATCGCAGTAACCTTGAACAATCACATTAACTTTTTTGTGATCTTTCAACCATTTTGCTTGACCGTCCAAAACATCTGCAGCTTCGCTGGAAATAGCAGAGCTATCGAATGCAAAGAAAACTCTGTCTTCAGCATTTGCCATGAAGTCACGAGCTTCTTTAGAATCACATTCAGCACCGCCAAACAAACCACCATCAAAGCCTAAAGAAGAACAGCCTGATAATGCAACAATTGCAAAGAATAAACTAAAAAGTTTTTTCATATTATTATCTCCATATGGGTTTAATACTTGTTTGATAACAAACACAACATCAACTTAAGCAATAAAAGTTAATTTTTCAACAACAAATAAAAAATATTCTCTGATTTTATGCTAAAAAAAACAAAATTACTTATTTCTAATATATAAAAAAACATTTTTTCAAATTTTTTTAGATAAAATTTATAAATTAAAGCTCCAAAAATTCCGATTCGGTTATTCTCGATGATAGGGATGATGATTAATAATGGTTTGCACCCGATAAATTTGTTCAGATAGAACCGCCCGCATCAACATATGAGGTAAAGTGAGTCTCCCAAAAGAAAGCAACAAATCAGCCTTATCACGAGTAGATTGCAAATGTCCGTCCGCACCGCCGATTAAAAAACAAATTTCAGACACACCGTTTAATTGCCAATTTTCAATTTTAGCAGCAAGTTCCAAACTTTTTATATTTTCACCACGTTCATCTAAAACTATCACCTTTGCACCGTTAGGGATATTCTCTTGCAAAAACTTAGCTTCATCAACTTGGTCAGAATTGTCTTTTTCTTTAATAATCACATTCCATGAAGAACGCTTTACATACTCTGCAATAATTTGTGCTTCGGGTGAATTTTTTTTGCATTTACCAATTGCTAAAATTGTAACTTTCATCTGTTTCCTTCCTTAACTTTTTTAGAAAACATAATCATAAATATATAATTAATACAAATATAAATTTGTTTTAGCACTTTTTCATTTATTAAATTAAAAAAAGCTGAGTTTGAAAACTCAGCTTTTTTATGATTCGAACGTAACACTACCTGCGTAAGCAGGTAGATGTAGACATACCTGCCCAGCCGTTAGGCTTGCGAAGCCTTTGGGCAGGGCGAACGTCTTCAAAGTTCCGATAGAAGCCCACATTTTTTCCAAATTATAAAACTCTCTGACTTCGGGCTTAAAGATGTGAACAATCACATCAAAAGCATCAATCAGAACCCAATCAGCTTTTTCTTCACCTTCGGCCATAGACAAATAACCGGCAGCTTTAAGTTTTTCTTGCACTTTCTCAGCCAAAGAAGCCACATGGCGTTGTGATGTTCCACTGGCAATCACCATCTGATTTGCAATTGAAGATTTTCCCTGCAAATCAATAAGCACCATATTCTCAGCTTTTCCCTCATCTAAAGTATCAAGAACAATTTTCAAAATTTCTGCAGCTTCTTGTTCTGAGGTTTGCTTTTTATTTTTTTTAATCAAATCTCTACTCCTTGCATAATTAAATTGGAGACCATGTTTTTATCACGTTTTCAGAATTTTCATCTGTTGTTGATGTTTCATCTTTTTTCAAACGATCACGTGTAATATAATGATTCACATCAATCAAACAATCAAACAACCCTTGTTTGGCAATGGCTGAAATTGCATAAACTTTCTTTCCGCAAGCTTTTTCAAGCATTTTAACTTTTTTAGCAACATCATCTTTGCTCAAAGCATCACATTTGTTAAGAGCCACAACTTCCGGCTTTTTAACCAACTTATTATTATAAAGTTCCAGTTCTTTACGAATAACCTTATATGGAGTAATCACATCTTCAGCGGTTGCATCAATAACGTGTAAAAAAGCAGCACAACGCTCAACATGTTTTAAGAACCTATCACCCAAACCCGTGCCTTCATGCGCACCTTCAATAAGCCCCGGAATATCTGCAATCACTATCTCATAACCATCAACCCAAGCCACCCCCAGATTCGGATGCAAAGTGGTGAAAGGATAATCGGCAATTTTAGGACGAGCAGAAGTAACAACAGAAAGAAATGTAGACTTTCCGGCATTAGGCAAACCTAACAAACCAACATCTGCAATAACTTTCAAGCGCAACCAAACCCATTTTTCTTCTCCGGGCCAACCGGGTTCAGCATAACGAGGTGCCTGATTGGTAGAAGATTTAAACTGAGTATTACCTCTGCCTCCATCACCACCTTTAGCAATCAAAAAGCGTTGACCGGGTTCAATCATATCAACAATAACGGTTTCACCATCTTCAGCCACAATTTCTGTTCCAACAGGGACTTTGATGATAATATCTTCACCTTTGGCACCGGTTTTCTCAGCACCGCTTCCATTGTAACCTTTATGAGCCTTAAAATGTTGCTGATAACGAAAATCAATTAAAGTATTAAGATTCTCGACTGCTTCAAAATACACGCTACCGCCCTTACCGCCATCACCGCCGTTAGGGCCGCCGAACTCAATATATTTTTCACGACGGAAAGAAACACAACCGGAACCACCGTCGCCAGATTTTATGAATATTTTAGCTTGATCAAGAAATTTCATAACTTTAACTTTTCCATAAACACGCAAAAGGGGGATAAAACACCCCCTCCGCCATAAAATTATCTGTTTTCTAAAAACTATTCGGTAACAACAGAAACAACTGTTCTATCGCCGGCTTTTTTAGAAAACTCAACTTTACCTTCGGCAACAGCAAAGATTGTATGATCTTTACCCATAGCCACATTATTACCCGGATGGTAAACAGTACCACGTTGGCGAATAATGATATTACCTGGGATAACAGCTTCACCGCCGAATTTTTTAACGCCCAAACGACGTCCGATAGAATCGCGTCCGTTATTTGAACTACCGCCAGACTTCTTATGTGCCATGACTTAATACTCCCTTAACCTTATTTGCCACAAACATCAGTAATTTTTACTAATGTAATTTGTTGTCTGTGACCATTTTTACGACGATAATTTTGTCTTCTTTTCTTTTTGAAAACAATTACTTTAGCGTCTTTAGCTTGTTTTAAAACGGTAGCTTTAACAGAAGCACCTGCAACCAACGGAGTTCCGATAGTTTCGCCGCAAGCCAAAACTTCATTAAATACAACTTCGCTACCTTCATTACCGGCGATTTTTTCAATTTTAATAACATCACCAGATGCTACTTTATATTGTTTTCCGCCTGTTCTAATTACTGCGTACATTTTTATTCACCTAATTTTACAATTTTAAACATAAAACGTTGCTTTGCAATATACATAAGTTTTTTTTGCTGTCAAGTCATAATATCCAAAAAAAGTAATTAAACTTATTTTTGCAGACCGTTTTATTATTTTTTATTCAAGATTCTATATAATTCTGGACGGACGAAGCGCCCTTGCCAAATTCCTTTTTTATGTTTTTTGGCATCTTTTTCTGCTTGATTATACTCACTTGTATAGCGTTTATACGCTATTGCCCAACCATTTTCAACCATTTTTTTATTAATATTTTGTCCTTTTGCATAGCACACGCTGACCAATCGTTTATATCTATCCACAACAAGGGTCTGACAGCTTACATTTTCATCAAGCAAATTTTCAAGAGCTTTCTTAGCCAAAATACCGCATGAATATTTTTGATTTTTTGCATCAAAACAATATTGTTTATATTCTGGCGCATCGATTCCTGATAATCTGATTTCTTGATTATTTAGTATCAAGCTATCACCATCTATCACTTTTACTTTTGCATCAGCTTTTGCTACAAAAAAAATATGAAAAGCTAAAAACCAACAAATATATCTATGCATATTTTATTTCCAAACATATAAACTAAAAAAAGTTTAAAAGAATACAAATAAGTTTCAACAATTAAATTCGTTTGATAAATATAAAAAAAACTTTGTTATCTCAGTTTATTCAGATAATATATAAAAAAAATTAAGATAAGGATAGAATTGTGTTAAGAAAAGGTTTTACCGCAACTTTGCTTTTAAGCTTATCGGTTTTAGGAGCATGTAATTTACGTTATATCAGCTTTAATGATGTGATAAATAGCAAGTTTACAACATCTACACAGGTTGAAAACACACCGTTAAGAGAAGCAAGTTCTGTTGTTGTTTGTCGGAGCAAACAATGCGCGCCGGCTAAATTATCTATGTCCAGTGAATATATATACAACAGTTTGCTCCACCTTTTTGAAAACAACAATCATAAAAAAATGCTTGTTTGCCAAGCAAACCCTTCTTCAAAAACTTGCCTAGAAAATTATATCACACTTCCAATTAAAGTTGGTATCACTCCGGCATATATGTACATCGATTCTGTTAAAATCACTGATGTTATCATCAACAAAGGAAGCAACACGCTTAACCTGATTCTCAATTATAACATCAGCTATAACGGTCAAACTCCCGATTGCACAGCCGCTCAATCCATTCTTTATGTACGCAACATAAACCACATTTTGCTTGAAGATTCCGGCTATAATTGCAAAATGACAACAATCGGCAGTACAAATGTAAAAACAATTTTTGTCATTGATTATGTTGATTTAGATTATGGATATATCGGCGGATATTATTCATTGGGGCTTTCTGGTCCTGCTTATGGTGGAGGAACCGGATATATGTTATTAAGACTACCCAAAAATGCCTACCCGTTATCTCCGGTTTTGTCTACTCCCAAAAAACAAAATGCAAAATCAAATACAACAAATGGCTTGGAAATGAAAATGGAAGTTCCTGTTGATACCCAACAAGGCGTTGAAGAAGAAACTGTTCAAGTCTTTCCTATTTCCAAAAAGTCAAACTAAAAAAAAGCAGCCTGCAGGCTGCTTTTTTTTAACTGTAAAAATAATATTGAGCCTCTTCATAAATAACTATTCTATCAACATTTCTAAATATTAATGTTTTTTGCCCATAAGACAAAATACCACCATTTGCAGGCAATTTTCCAAAACGTGTCTGATATTCTCTTAAATCTCTAAGATTCATATTAATTCCATTATCAAAAGACACGTTCCATCCATAAGAAGATGTTCCGACATTGACATGAATGGCATGCATATCCTCATTACCGATAAATTCACCTGAATTTGAATGCGCATCAAATTCAAAATATTTATCATGGAAAGATCCGCTATACCATTTAGATATCTTGTACTGCAATTTTTCAGCATCAACCTCTTCCATATCGGCATGCGGCAAAATAATTTTTGCAACATTTGCAAAAAAGAGCAGACTACCATTCGGTCCGGCTAATATTCCAGAATATGGCTGTAACATTTTAATAACTTTTCCGGCAAAATTTTGCAAAGACACTACAACGAAATTGCTAAAGAACACAGCATCATTTTTAGCAAAATCACCACATATACAATTTCCGTTTACAGCCACACAAGTATCTGATGTATTTAATATTTTTAAATTATCTTCATTAAAGAAATCTACCTGTTTAACACCATTTTGTACCAAAGATGCAAAATAATTCAATTGTGGATTAACTTTTTCAATAAAAGAAACTCTTTGAGAAAGGGGTGAAACTTCTTGAGAAAATAAAATCAAATTCCATTGAGATAATTCCTGATGTTCAAAATCTATCTCATCAACAATCAAAACGTCTAAATTTTCTGTACCGCAAAAATTCTGTATTCCCATATTTTTGCTGATTATCTTTGCATGTAATAGACTTTCTTCATACTCATTTTTTTCCAAATTTTCAATTTCAGGATATTCTAAATTCGGAGAAATATTTGTTTCCTCATTTAAGGTGTTTTTTTGAATAGACAAATCATTTTCAGCATCTTGCCCTGCAAATTCATCATCTGAATTTTCAGTAAAATTCATTACAAAATTCTCTTGAGTGGCAACATTTTCATGAATTCCTTTAGGTTCAGTTTGCTCTTCATACTCAACGGTATTATATGTTTCGGTATTATAATTTTCTTTTGTATCAGAAACAGATTGTTCCTCTACGTCTTGCGCCCTATTATCTTCATTAAACACATTTTCCGGTTCTTCATAATCAGGAGCGGCAGTTACATCTACAAAAGAAATTTCTTCCGTATCTGAAAGTGTTTCATTAACATTTGTTGGTAAAATTTCTTCTTCAACTTGATAAACATTTCCGTCATCTATCACATCTGAAACCAATTCATCTGAATGAGGCTCCTCATTTTCTTTTGAAATAGGTTGAACAGGTTCATTTAACAATTCATCTAAAGAAACATTATTTTCAAAATCAAATTCATCATTTTCATTCAAAGCAGAGGAAGATGCATCAATAACATTATTTTCCAAATCAGCAACATCAACATTGCTTGAAGGATTAATACTATCAAAAAAACCTAACCCTTTACCGGAATTATCGAGCACCTCAACTTTTTCATTATCTACCTTTGCTTCCAAAAACTCTTCATTAGGTTTGTTTGCTTCAAAAAAAGAAAAATCATCATTATCTTCATTAACAAAATTTATATTCTGACTTTCTGCCGAAACATCTACCTGAGAAATATCAACAAAATTATTTTCATCTGAAGAATTCTTTGGTTCTTGCAAAAAAGACGGAAACGGAGCTTCAGATTTTTCTTCATAATCAGCTTCTATATGTTGAGCCTGATGAATAGAGTTTTTAATATCATCAGCAGAAGCTAAATCTTCATCAACAAAAAAATTATTTTGGTTATTATTCAATACATCAATTTCAGAAGGATTAGAGATTTGGTTTCCCATTTCATCCACATATTCGTACTCATAACCTTCCGGTAATTCTTGTCCTTCTTCCAATTCTACATACTCATATTCCACATTTTCTTCAGAATTTGTTGGATTTTGCATCAATTCAACCATCAATCACCTCAACTGAAATTAATAATACTGAAATTATACATGAAAGAGTCTTAAAATCCATTTAACAAAACAAAAAGCAGAATTTTTACAAATTCTGCTTTTTGTTTTGAAATAACAGCCACCTAAACAAAATTCAGATTAATTTATCTGATTCCAAGAATTTATGATAAATAAAAACCCAGAAACTTTCGTAAAGGTGTCTTATAAGGGAATAGAAATCAAAACTCTAAGACCGCCCATTGGACTATCAGACAAATCTATTTTTCCACCATGAGACGTAATCACATCTTTGGCAATAGACAAGCCAAGCCCAACACCTCCGGTTTCTTTATTTCTGGATTCATCCAAGCGATAAAAGGCCTTGAACACATCTTCTCTTTTATCAGCAGGAATTCCCGGCCCATCATCATCAACCGTAATTTCCATTTTGTTATTATTGCTCTCCAACTTAACAGCAATTGTTTTGCCATAACGAAAAGCATTGGAAATAATGTTAGTCAAAGCTCTTTTCAAGGCTTGTTCACGCCCTTGAATAGCACTTACTTGATCATTGGTAGAATAGCGTATCATAGCTTGAGTATTACGAAATTTATTAATAATACTCAAAATCATCTCATTCATATCAACAAAAGTAGCTTTTTCACTACCTTCACCGCTGACAAAAGCCAAATAACCATCAAGCATTTTTTCCATTTCATCAATATCAGCCAAAAAGTCTTTTTTGTCTTCACCTTCAGGCATCATAGAGCTTTGAAGTTTCATACGTGTTAAAGGCGTTCTCAAATCATGAGAAACACCGGCCAACATTTGCGTTCTTTCACTAATTTGACGATTAATACGTTCTTTCATTTTGATAAAAGCAATAGCGGCTTTTCTCACTTCGGAAGACCCATAGGGTTTGAAATCTTTATTATCAATACCTTTACCAAAATCTTCAGCCACCTGAGCCAACTCAGCAATGGAACGAACCTGAATACGCAAGAACAATACGGCAACCAAGAAAAGAAGAGCCGAAGTACCAATCATCCAAAGCACAAAACCAAAGATTGAGCTACTGAAAATATTTTTGGAAGAAGTCTGAAACTGATAAAGGCCGTTAGGTTTATCAATCAAGACCATCAAATCTTTATCACCTCTTCCCATATAAATTGAAGTAATAGCATCAGGAAATTCAGCTCTTAAAGAATCTTCCAAAAAACCGGTAATCATACGATTATTACGGCTGGCTTTGTTCATAATATTGTGTTTTTGCTTATTATTATAATAGTTATATTGGAAGTCAAAATTTTTCAGAGCCAAAGCCTGAATATCTTTCAACTTATTAGGAGTTTTCTCTGTCAGTTCAATAACAAATGCCATATCTGAAGTCAAATTAGTAGACAAACGCTTGCCAACTCGTCCCCAGCTTCCGTCAAAGAAAGCGATAATAGAAACCACTTGCACCACAATCAGTGGAATAAAAATCAAAAGCATTGTTCTAAAAAACAATGTTTTTGGCATAAATTTTAATTTTAAATAGCGTAACGCACCGTCAACTTTTTTAGGAAACTTAATATGCATAAACTTCTCCTTAAAAAAAATAAAAATACCAATCAGGCAGGGAGCAACATATACCCTTTGCCACGCACGGTTTGCAAATAGCGAGGATTTTTTGAATCTTTTTCAATTTTTTTGCGCAAACGCGTAATTTGCACATCAATTGATCGAGGGCTCTGCCCTGCCCCCAAAATATCTGCCAATTTTTCACGAGAAAAAATTTGTCCGGCTTTCTGACCTAAAATATTCAACAAAGATTGTTCAACCGGAGTGATATGAATAATTTGTCCGTTTTTAGATATAAGCTCTTTTTGCTGAATATTATAAAGGCACAACCCCAAATCAAGAACACACAAGGAACTATCTTCCACTTTAGGAGCTCTTTTTAAAATATTTTTAATTCTTAGAACCAATTCTTTAGGTTCAAACGGCTTTGCCAAATAATCATCTGCACCTTTTTCAAGGCCCAATATTCTATCTTCCACTTCTCCCATTGCCGTCAACAAAATCACCGGCACATTATTTTCTTCACGCAAGCGGTGTAAAAATTCCAAACCGGTTTCTTCAGGCATCATAATATCTACAATCAGTAAATCAAATTGATAATTTTCCAACTGTTGGCGAGCAAAAGAAGCATCTTTAGCCACAGAAACATAGAAGCCGTTTTCTCGCAAAAAACGCTGCAACAAAGCGCGCAACCTTGTATCATCGTCCACCACCAGAATATGAGCTTTACTATGTTCCATGGGCTTAATTTTCAATTATTTATTAACTGTTTTTTTAGCTTTTGCCGGAGCTTTTTTAGCAGGTTTAGCAGATTTTTTCACAGGCTTGCGAGCAGGTTTAGCCTTTTTTTCTTCCTGAGAAAGAGGTTGAGCATTTTTTTGTTTTTCCAAACCGCGGACATAATCCATTCCACGTTTGAAATAATCATAACCAGTCATAAAAGTAAGAGCACCGGCCACCCAGAGCAAAACTTCACCCATCACACCAAAAACCGGAATTTGTTTATCTGCAATTTGCACAATACCCACACGGCTCAGCAAAATCATAGAAAGAGCAGTCATCTGAAAACCTGTTTTCCATTTAGCCAAACGAGTAACAGGCATGCCAACTTTCACTTCAGCCAAAAACTCACGCAAGCCAGAAACCAAGATTTCACGGCACATAATAATGCAAACCGGAATATAACTGATTTCATCCACCATACGATTAGCGACAATAATGAGCAAGGCTGAAACAACCAACAATTTATCGGCAATGGGGTCCAAAAGGCGTCCAAAAGCAGATGTCTCATTACGAGAACGAGCCAAATATCCATCAAAATAATCGGTAATAGCAGCAACAATAAACAATATGGCTGCCAAAACAGACCACCATACCGTATGAATATAAATTGCCAAAAAGATAACAGGAATGACAATTATTCTGGAAATTGTTAAAATATTAGGTAAGTTATACACGTTAAATATCCTCCGGATTAAATTTATTTTTTTTGTATAATATAAGATTATTATGAAATATGAAAGTAATTATAAATTTTTTCCGCCGTTTTTTTGCTTATTCCTTCCACTTTTTGCAAATCTTTGACACTGGATTGTGAAATTTCTTCCACAGAGCCAAAATAATTAAGTAAATCTCGTTTGCGGCGTGCGCCGATTCCTTCAATTTCATCCAATCTGGATTTTGAAATTGATTTTGCACGACGGGCACGGTGTGTTCCGATGGCAAAACGGTGTGCTTCATCACGCAGATTTTGCAGATAAAAAGCAATTGGTGATTGGAATGGCAGAGAAAAACTTTCTTTACCAAGCTGATGATAAAATTCTTTACCGGCATTTCTATCCGGTCCTTTAGATATGGCAATAATGGCGATTCCAGACAAGTCAAAATCTTTCAAGGCCTCATGCACGGCATGAAGTTGCCCCAACCCACCATCAAGCAAAATAACATCAGGTTTATTTTCCGGTGTCATCCGCGCAAAACGTCGTAAAAGCACCTCTTTCATCATCAAAAAGTCATCTTGGTTGATGATTTTTTGAGAAGAATTTGCAGATTGATTGGATAAGTTCCCTGCACCGGAAGACGCCTCTAGATGATGCTCTTCTATGTTTTCGGAAAACGATTTTAAGCTGTTAGATAGTGGTGGCTCACGGAGCGCAGAAACTTGAGTGTACGTTGGGGTACATGAGTTCCCTGCACCGGAAGACGCCTCTAGATGACGCTCTTCTATGTTTTCGGAAAACGATTTTAAGCTGTTAGATAGTGGTGGCTCACGGAGCGCAGAAACTTGAGTGTACGTTGAGGTACATGAGTTCCCTGCACCGGAAGACGCCTCTAGATAACGCTCTTCTATGTTTTCGGAAAACGATTTTAAGCTGTTAGATAGTGGTGGCTCACGGAGCGCAGAAACTTGAGTGTACGTTGGGGTACATGAGTTTCGAGCACCGGAAGACGCCTCTAGATAACGCTTAAAATCGTTTTCCTCTTGGCGATGCTTAAAATCGCTTTCTTTTATGTTAAATTGCCGATAAGACTTTTTATCAAACCCATCGGGGGTCGCAACAACCATTGCACCAATGGCAAAAGTACCTTGGTTATGCGAGTTATCATAAATTTCAATGCGTTGCGGAATACGAGGCAAATCAAACCATTTGACCATTTCTTCCAAATTGCTTTTAACAGAGGCTTGCTCGGCAATTTTGCGGTCAATCGAGGCTTCAGCATTAGCTTTGACCATATTGATAATATGTGCTTTATTACCCTTTTGATAAGTATTGATTCGGGTTGAGAGCGCTTTTTCCAAAAACTCTTTATTCTCAATTTCTTGAGAAAGAACAATCTCTTTGGGCGGAATATGAGAAGAATAAAAACTACTCAAAAAGGCTTCCAAAATCTCATTATCATCAGCATCTTCAATCTGCTTGGGAAAATATGGCGCGTTACCGCAGTTTTGGCCGGAGCGAATAAAAAAGACCTGAATACAAACCAAATTATTTTTACGCACCAAAGCAATCATATCCACAGATTTAATATCGGCATATTCCACATTATTACCGCGCTGAACAGAAGCCAAAGCCCTGATTCGGTCACGTAAAACCAGCGCAGTTTCATAATCCATTCGCTCGCTCGCCTCATTCATTTGTTGGGAGAGTTCTTCTTGCAGTTTGGTATTTTTGCCTTCCAAAAAGTCAATAGCTTCTTTCACAAGAAGTTTATAATCTTCTTCCGAGATTCTCCCCACACAAGGTGCCGAGCACCGTTTAATTTGATACATCAAACAAGGGCGTTGTCGGTTATTAAACACGCCATCACGGCAAGAGCGCAAAAGAAAAGCTTTTTGCACAATGTCCAACACACTGTTAACGGCGGTCACACTGGCAAATGGGCCAAAATATTTGTTTTTATCTTGCCTTTTGCCGCGATATTTGCGCAAGCTCGGAAACTTTGAGGTCACGTCAATCACAAGGTGCGGAAAAGTTTTATCATCTTTGAGCAAAATATTATATTTCGGCTCCAGCTCTTTAATCAGCTCATTTTCCATAAGCAGAGCTTTTGCCTCATTTTCCACGATGATAAATTCCATCCGTTTGATTTGAGAAACCATACGCTGTAATCGGATGGGCAATTTATCAAAATGAGAATAAGCCACGATTCTTTTTTTGATGTTTTTAGCTTTGCCCACATAAAGCACTTCATCATTTTCGCCAAGCATGCGGTATACCCCCGGAGCTTCGGGCGCAATTTTAATGTGTCTCTTTAAATTTTCCAAACCTTGTTGAATATTTTGCATTTTTTATAATTTTTTTTCATTTAAGGGGTTGCTTTTATCATAAAAAAGTATGATATTACACATAACAAAAAATTAGTATAAAATTATTAAAAAAAATCAAAAAAAAATGGAAATTATTTTTGTTTTTACACTATCTATTTTAATGGTAGTTGGTGTTTTTATTTTATTGTTTGTACTGATCTTAGCATTTAATCGCGTATTTCTGCCTCATTATTATCGGCAAACAATGCATTGGCTATTTCCCAAAGCATACAAATACCGATAAATGCCCATATAGAAAAATCCCCTGTTTGGAAATCAAACAAGGGATTTTTCTTTTTTATAATTTAGTTATTGAAATATTCACGAAGATATGTCGGCAAATCGGCAATATTTACACGATGTTGCTCCATAGTGTCTCTATCACGAATAGTAACCGATTCGGGTTGTTGTTCGATGGTTTCAAAATCAACCGTAATACAAATCGGGGTACCAACTTCATCATGACGACGATAAGCCTTACCGATATTACCGGTATTTTCCAAAGCTACACGACCGATACCGAGTTTGAGCAAATTCTTTTTAATCTCGTGGCATTTTGCCATAATTTGCTCATTATTTTTCTTCAACGGAATAACGGCAACCTTAATCGGTGCAAGGTGTTTTTTGAGTTTCAAAACAATACGGCTGTTACCGTTACCCAAATCCTCTTCGGTATAAGCCTCGGTCAACAAAGCCAAAACCGCACGATCCACACCCATGGAAGGTTCAATCACGAATGGAACAACAGGTTTGTTGTTGTCATCCAAAATGCAAAGTTTTTGTGTTGAATCAGGGTTTTTATGGCAATGAGCGGCCAAGTTCAATTCATCTTGACCTTTAGTATGGTTACCCAAGTCATAATCGCGTCTATTAGCAATACCCTCAAGCTCTTCCATACCATGCGGAAATTGATATTCAATATCATAGCAAGCTTTAGCATAGTGAGCCAATTCATCAGGTTGCTGTTCATATAAACGAAAACGATCTCTTCTTAAACCTTGCTCTTCCCACCATTTAATGCGAGCTTCTTTCCACATTTCATGCCATTTTTCATCTTCTCCAGGCATTACAAAGAACTCAAGTTCAGCTTGTTCAAATTCACGCACGCGGAAAATAAAGTTTCTAGGGGTAATTTCATTACGGAAAGATTTTCCGATTTGGGCAATACCAAACGGCAATTTACGAGAAGTTGAGTCAACCACATTCTTAAATTGCGTAAAGATTGCTTGTGCTGTTTCCGGACGCAAATAAGCTAGATTATCAGCATTTTCAATCGGTCCGACCGTTGTTTTAAACATCAGGTTAAACGGACGAGGCTCTGTCAAGTCAGTTGAACCGCAGTTTGGGCATTTTCCGTCTTTAATATGGTCAGCACGGAAACGACCTTTACATTTGCGGCAATCTGTCATTGGGTCAGAGAAAGTATCTTCATGACCGGAATAGTGTAAAACCTTACGATTGGTCAAAATGGCAGCATCCAAACCTTCCACGTCGTCACGCTCATAAACCATAGCGCGCCACCAAGCGGCTTTAACATTATTTTTGAGTTCAACGCCCAACGGACCATAATCATACAAACCTTGCATACCGCCGTAAATATCGGCATTTTGAAAGATGAAACCACGACGTTTACACAAAGAGACCAACTGGTCCATAGTTGTTGCTGGCATTTTCTTAATCCTTTACATTAAAAATTTTTATCAAATATTAACCTGTTATTTTTATAATGAATAATCTCAAAAAGCAAGTAGGAGATTATAAAAAAATGGCTAAAAAAACAAAAGTTGCATTGATTTATGACTTTGACGGTACCTTAAGCACCACAGATATGCAAAATTATGCACTTATCCCCGAATTTGGCATGGAACCGGATGACTTCTGGTACGAGGCCAACAAATGGGGACGTGACCACTTTGCTGACCAAGTCACAGGCTCAATGTACTACTTTGTGAAAAAAGCCGAAGAACTGGGCATCAAACTTACCCGTGAAAATATGGCGGAAGCCGGCAAGAAAATTAAATATTTTCCGGGAGTTGAAGGTTGGTTTGACCGCATTAATGAATATGGCAAAAAGCTTGATTTAGATATTGAGCATTATATCATCTCCGCCGGTTATGAAGAAATTTTATATGGTTGCAAAATAAAAAACCATTTTAAAGATATTTTTGGTTGTAGTTTTGCCTTTAATGAAGAAGGCAAACCGGTCTGGCCGGCTCGTATTATAAACTATTCTACCAAAACCCAATACTTGTCTAAAATCAACAAAGGCTTAGGAAAATTGGAAGACCGCGCCGTTAATGAGTTTATGCCAGATGATAAACGCCGTATTCCTTTTACCAGAATGATATATTTTGGTGATGGAAGCACCGATATTCCATCCATGAAACTCACCAAAGAGCGCAAAGGCAATGCCATTGCCGTATATAATCCGGACGGTTCAAACAAAGCCACAGCCATAAAACTTCTTCGTGACGGTCGTGTTAATTTCGCTCTGCCGGCCGATTATCGTGAAGATAAACAAATTGATAAAGTGGTTAAAACCATTTTGGACAAGCTTGCCAAAGAGCGCGATTTAGATGTCTTAAAAGCCAAAGAAGAAAAGAAAAAGCTTCTCGCAGAATAATAAAAAAATATTTTGCATACGCCTATTGACTAAATAGACAAAATGTGATATTTTACCATCTACAAAAATTAAGAATTATTAATATTATTAACATAGAGGAAGGGCCTAGGAAACCCACGCGCCTCAGAAAATAAAGACGAAACAAAATAAACTTATGGGAACTTATGTATTAGTCTCCGCAGTATTAAGTGTTATCTTTGCAATTTTGTGGTGGGTAAAAAATTACCAAAAATCACCATCGCTTACCACGTTTTTTATCCAATTTGCGGTGATTTTTGCCATGTTAATGCTCATTAACTGGATAACCTTGCCGACAATTGCCTTAAACCGTAGCACAATTTATTGGGAGTTGCTCGTTGTTTTTGCATACTCCTTTTTTTGCTTGGATGAAGATTATGATTTTGACATCAATATTCCTGCAGGCATTGGCTTTTTGGCTTTAAGCATATGTATGTTGGGCACGGAAATTTACTCCGGAAAATGGATACAGGAAGACAAGCATAAAACTTTGCTGTGTCATAGCAAAGTTAAAATGTTACAGATTCGCCAAAGTTAAAATGTTACACTAAAATATTCTCCAGAAAAGGAGAAGCACATGAAAATAGGAATAA